>CALCZO010000310.1 GCA_937903315.1 uncultured Alphaproteobacteria bacterium | reverse complement strand
CGGAAGATCTCGGTGATCATTTCCTCGTTGGTCGGCCCGAACAGCATCTCGCGCTCATGGCGGTCCTTGATGCGCAGCATCTCCTTGCCATAGGCATCGTAGCGGCCGCTTTCGCGCCACAGATCGGCCGACTGGATGGTTGGCATCAGCAGTTCGACCGCACCGGAGCGATTCTGCTCCTCGCGGATCACCGTACAGACCTTGTTGAGCACGCGCAGGCCGAGCGGCAGCCACGCATAGATGCCGGCTGATTCCTGCCGGATCATGCCGGCGCGCAACATCAGGCGATGGGAGACGATTTCCGCCTCTTTCGGCGTTTCGCGCAGGATGGGAAGGAAGAAGCGGGTCAGACGCATAAACGGAGGTTCCCTGGCGATGATTCGGGCCGGATCGGCATGGTCAGGCGCTAAAAAGCGGATAAAGCGGCAAAAGACAAGATGGTGCGGGCGATGCCACGTTTTTCATCGTTGCCGACTAAATTTTGGGCGTGACAGCCGCATTTTCATTCGCTATGCCTTTTGGTGCTGATGGGTCCGTGTTGAGGGAAGATGTGCCACAAGGCATTCACCTTTATGGTCCAGGTCTTCGGAGGAGACTGAGCGCGGCAGCGGGGGAGAACGGGCAAAGCCCGCAGGCTGTCGAAGCTGATGATCAAAAGAGCAAGGCGAGAGCCTTGCTTTATTTTTTCACGACCAGACGTTCTCCGCCATCCACATCACGCCGACAAGCACCACCGCAGCGACGACCGAATTGGCCAGCAACTTCTTGGCAAGATGGGGCTTTTCCGGTGCACCCGGTTCGGAACCCGGCACGACGTCACCGGCTTCCTGCTGCGAGCGCACGCCGAACGGCAGGGTCATGAACAGTGTCATCCACCAGATGACGAAATAGATGGCAATCCAGGTTCCGGTCTGCATCACACCTGCTCCAGTTCGACGAGAGTGCCGTTGAAATCCTTCGGATGCAGGAACAGCACCGGCTTGCCGTGGGCACCGATCTTCGGGGTGCCGTCGCCGAGGACGCGCGCGCCCTCCGCCTTCAGGCGGTCGCGGGCCGCGATGAGATCATCGACCTCATAACAGATATGGTGCATGCCGCCGTCCGGATTGCGTTCGAGGAACTTGCCGATCGGCGAGGCCTCGCCCAGCGGTTCGAGCAATTCGATCTTGGTGTTGGGCAGTTCGACGAACACCACGGTCACACCGTGCTCGGGCAAGACCTGACGCGCGGAGACACGGGCGCCCAGCGCGCTGGCATAGGTTGCCGTCGCGGCAGCAAGATCACGCACAGCGATGGCGACATGATTGAGGCGTCCGATCATGGTGTTCTCCCGTCGTCTCCTGCGTGGCGTCGCTTAAAGCTCAATGACGAAGACCTGGCAAATCGGCTTTTTGTCCCAGACCTCGGCGACCGCGGCCCGAACAGCCCGGCGCACCGATTCCTGAACCGACGCCGGATCCCGTCGCTTGGACCGGCTGACCGCCTGAATGGTCGTCTCGACCGCATCGAGCGCCAGTTCGGCGATGTTTTCGCCACCGGGGGCGGTATCGGGAATGCCGGTCGTCTCGACCTCGGGATCGGAGGCCAGCTGGCCGCGCTCGTCAATGGCGAAGGCGACGGTGATGATTCCGGCAAACGACAGCTTGCGCCGCTCGGCGACCGCCCCATCCACTGATGTCAGGACCGATCCATCCTTGACCATCCGGCCGGAGGCCACCTGACGCACGATGGCCGGATCGCCCGGCGCAAGCCGGACCAGATCGCCGTTGAAGGCGCGGATCGCATGCGGCACTCCCATCGACCGGGCAAAGGCGCGGTGCTCGGTCAGGTGCAACGCCTCGCCGTGGGCGGGGATGGCGATGCGCGGCCGGATCCACTCGTACATCTGGCGCACTTCGCCCTGCCGCGGATGGCCGGAGACATGGACCAGCCCATGCCGGTCGGTGATGACCTCGATATCCTGCCGGGCGAGCGCATTGACGATCCGGTTGATCGCCTTTTCATTGCCCGGAATGGCGCGGGACGAAAAGATCACCCGATCGCCCGAAACCAGCCGCAGGTCGGGGTATTCGTTGGCGGCGATGCGCGACAGCGCGGCGCGCGGTTCGCCCTGACTGCCGGTGACCAGAACCACCACCTTGTCGCGCGGCAGGCGCTGGAAGGCATCCTGATCCCGGAACGGCGCCAGACCGTCGAGCATGCCGAGTTCGCGGGCGATCTCGACCACCCGCTCCATCGCACGACCGGCAACGATCACCTGACGCCCACACGCCTCCGCCGCCTCGGCGACGGCACGGATGCGCGCGACATTCGAGGCGAAGGTGGTGATCAGAACACGGCCGGGCGAGGCCGCGATGATATCCTTCAGCGCGCCCGCGACATCGCGCTCGGACGCGGAAATGCCCTCGCGCATGATGTTGGTGGAATCGCAGACCAGCGCCAGCACGCCCTCGTCGCCGATGGCACGCAGCCGCGCCTCATCGGTCGGGCGGCCAAGCACCGGCGTCGGGTCCAGTTTCCAGTCGCCGGTATGCAGGATCGTGCCGGCCGGCGTGCGGAT
>CALCZO010000309.1 GCA_937903315.1 uncultured Alphaproteobacteria bacterium | reverse complement strand
TCGATATTCCCGCCCATATCGGCGCGGCATGGCGGGACACCGGCCTTGCCGGTGCCGCAGCGCGGGCAGCGTGGCAACGGCGGCTTGATGCGGCGCCGGAGGCCACGCGCCGGGAGTTTGGCCTGAGCCACGCCGGCACGCGCCGGGATGGGTGGCGACAGGTCCTTCACGCCTACAGGGCGGACGTGATTTCAACCGGAAAGGCAGAGTTCTCGATCGGTACGTCGGGCGATATCGCCAGCCGTCTCTATGACGTCCTGCCGGAGATAGTCACCGGCTGTGCCGATCTCGAAGCGCCGACCAATCACAAGCGGCAGTTGAGCGCCTTTACCGCCGCCGATCCCGCCGGTCGCTACATCCATTGCGGCGTGCGCGAACATGCAATGGGCGCGCTCGCCAACGGCATGGCGGCCCATGGCGGCATCATCCCGCTGGCGGTGACCTATCTGCCGTTCTCCGACTATGAGCGCCCGGCGATGCGCATGGCGGCGTTGATGGGCCTGCCGGTGACGTTTGTCTTCAGCCACGACTCCATCGGCATCGGCAAGAACGGGCCGACGCACCAGCCGGTCGAGATCATCGCGTCGCTGCGCGCGATGCCGAACATGCTGGTGATACGGCCATGCGATGCGGTCGAGGCGGCGGAAGCCTGGGAGATCGCGCTTGGCAGGACGACGGGGCCGGTGTCGCTGGTTTTCGCCCGCCAGAGTCTGCCGCCCCTCAGGCGCGACGGCGGCAGCGAAAACCGGTCGGCGCGGGGCGCCTATGTGCTGGCCGAGGCGACGGGCGGGGGGCGCCGTGTGACGCTTCTGTCGACAGGCTCGGAAGTGCAGATTGCCCTTGCCGCCCGCGCGATGCTCGAAGCCGAAGGCATTGCCACCGCCGTCGTCTCGATGCCGTGCTGGGACCTGTTCGAGGCTGAGGACCGCGACTACCGCGCCGCCGTGCTGGGGCCGGGGACGGTCCGCGTCGCGGTCGAGGCTGCTGTGAAATTCGGCTGGGAACGCTGGATCGGCGAGGAGGGCGGTTTCGTCGGGATGACCGGCTTTGGCGCTTCAGGGCCGGCCGACGAACTCTACCGCCATTTCGGCATCACCGCCGGGGCCGTTGCCAGAGAGGCGCGGCGACGACTGTAGCGCGCCGCCTGCCTGTCGCGGTGCAGCCCTTTTGGGTGCAGTGTTGTCGATCCATGGACCGGCACCGGATGTCGGTCGTCGGCTTATGGCTCGATGACGACCCGATTGCGCAAAATGCCGATCCCTTCGAGTTCAATCTCGATCTCATCACCGGGCAGCACTGGCCCGACGCCTGCCGGAGTGCCGGTGATGATGACATCGCCCGGCAGCAGGGTGAGCGCGCGGCTGAGATATTCAACCAGCGCCGCGACCGGAAAGAGCAGGTCCGATGTCGTGCTGGACTGCCGCTCGACACCATTCACGCGCGCCGAGATCGCGAGCCGCGTTGAATCCAGCTCGGTTTCGATCACAGGCCCGAGCGGGCAGAACGTGTCGTAGCCCTTGCCGATCAGCAAGGCCCCCTGCGCCATCTCCTGCGCCTGAATGACGCGTTCGCTGATATCGTTTGCGCAGGTGTAGCCAAACACGGCTGACAGTCCCTGTCCGGGCGGAAGGCGACGGCACGTCCGGCCGATGACCACGGCAAGTTCCGCCTCGAAGTGGACATTGCGCCCTTCGCGGGGGTAGACGATCTCCGCCTCAGGCCCGATGACGCTTGTCGAGGGCTTCATGAAAAACAGCGGAATTTCGGGCTTCTTGGCACCCGATTCGGCAATATGGGCGACGTAGTTCAGGCCCACGCCAAACACGCGCGGCCTCTCGACCGGGGCGAGCAACGTGACGGCCTCAAGCGGATCGACCGCGCCGGTTTCAACCGGTGCATCCCAGATCGAGCCTTCGAGGCGGTGCAGTCCAGATCCGTCGAGGCGTCCGTAGTGCACGAGGCCATGGCGGGCGTAGCGCGCGATTTTCATGAAGGCGTGTCCCTTGTCTGGAGAAGCGGGCGGGAAGGAATGGTCAGGGCAACGGCATCGATGGCGCTGTCCGAAAGGTCGCCGTCATGCAGGAGGAGGGAGCAGCCGACCTGCAGCACCGCTCCGGGCGGCAGGTGGATGCCGGAACAGCGGAACGCGCCCGCGGTCATGACGCCCCATCCGGCTACAAACCACGTATGGTCATGGCCGTCGGTACCATGGGGAATGAGTGTCACGCCGGCCCGGGCCCCGCCACCGACCGGGCCGGTGAAATCGACCCAGCGGGCTCCGGGGGCTGCTGTCGCCGCAGGATCGATTGTCCCCAGATCGCTGCGGAGCATGCCGCCATTGTCCACCACCATGGTTTCTGCCACCCGGGCATTGAAAAACGCATGCCGGGTCGGGCCAAGCTGCACGCCGTCCGACGCCGCCGAAATCTCGGACAGGATATCGATCCGGTGACAGGTCCTGCCTGGCCTGATGTTGAGCCGTCGCCGTTCCTCCAGGACCAGTCGTCCTTCAGGAGCAGCCCATTCCGACGGGCCGCGCCAGTCGATCGTCTGCACAATGCGGAACGTTGAATCGTCGATCGCGTCGCCCTGGCAACTGATCTCGATCTGGCGGCCCGGGGTGCGCCCCTGGAACGTCTCGTTGACGTAGAAATTGTAGGTGTATTCCTCGGAACGTCCCGTTCCGGTCGGCACCAGCAGATGCACATGATCCGATCCGGCCCAGCATGAATTGTGATGGGGGTGATCGGCCGGGCTCTCCGAACTCAGCAGGTATCCCGCCGGACTGAACAGCGGGAACAGATAGGGGCGGAATTGTCCGGCCGTCAGTGCCAGGATTCGTCTGCCGTCGAAAGCCAGCCAGCGTCGTGCGGTTTTCGCAAAGGCTCCCTTGGGCAGGGTCAGGCGCTCGGCATCGAAGGTGAACCGGCTCATGGTCTGCCGTCCGTTCCGTTGGCCATCCGCGTGCTCGCCCGCACGATCAGGCTGAGCCGGTGCAGAGCGCGGAAGGGGACAGCCTCCTGTGCGGCCTGCCCTGCCTTCTGCGCCTCGATCCGGCGAACAAGGTATCCACCGCAGGCATAGGCGATGTCGTAGGTCGGCAATGCCATGGTCGTCAGCCCGCCGTTCCACCACCGGAACCAAGGCGCATCGCCAAAACCGACGACCGACAGTTGATCGGGGACGCGCAGCGCCCTTTGCCCGATCGCGTCGACCATGCCGACGGTCAGTTCCGCTCCTGCTGCGATCACTGCGTCGGGACGTTGCGAGTCCAGGAGGTCAAACATCGCTTTGCGACCGAACTCTGCATCAGGGACCCCTGTCCGCACGAGCTGTTCGGGAACGGCCAGCCCGGCATCCTGAAATGCCGCGCGAAAGCCTGAAAGCCGCGCCCGTCCCGTCGACAGGTCCTGATGTCCTCCGATGAACGCGATGCGCCGATGTCCGAGTTCGATCAGATGCCGTGTTGCCTGCGCGACGCCCTGCCAGCCATCAATGCCGAACCATGGCCGCCCGGCAATGCCGGATTCCCGGATGAAGTCCACGGCCAGCACCCGGTCAAGCAGTGTCACGGTCTCGCGCAACGGGGTTGCCGTCATGCCGATGATGACGCCCGCCGCGCGCGCTTCCATGAGCCCGCGCACGTGGCGCAATTCGGATTCGGGATCGTCGCGCGTGACGGCAAGGATCAGCTGATAGCCGGCATCCTCGCAGCATTTCGACAGCGCCATTGCACCTGCGGCATAGAAATCGTTGTTGAGGTCAGGAACGATCAACCCGATGATCGAGGACTGTCTCGTGCGCATCATCCGCGCGCCGGAGTTGCGGATGTACCCGAGCGCATCTGCGGCCTGCCGCACGCGGGTTTTCGTTTCCACGCTGATCTCGGGGCGGTCGTCGAGCGATCGTCCGATCGTGGAGATGGAAAGGCCAAGCTCCCTGGCCAGATCCTTCATTGTGATTTCACGTCCCATTGTGCGTCGCCGAACCCCCTCCGGACCATCCACCACAATTTCCCAGACAACACTCGTCTTCGCTCAGTGCAATCGATAGCGTTGATTTTAGACGTTATTGCATATGCCTTATAGTTTACAACGCCGATTTTGCCGCTAACGTTTGCAATGTAGGATGATCCTATCCCGAGAAGCCGTCGCCGCACCGCGCGCCGGGCTGGGCAAAGACGCAACAATCAATGGGGAGTGATGCACCATGAAGCACAATCTGACCGGCAAAACCGGCCTTCAGCGGCGGCAGTTCATGCAGGCCGGCGTGGCGGCGCTCGCCGCTCCCCTGATCGCAGGGCGTGCTGCGGCTCAATCGAAGTTCGTGTTCAAGATCGCGCATTCAGAGGCCATCGGTTCGCCGCTGACCAATGCCTTCCAGACCTGGGCGGACACGCTCAACAAGTCGAGCGGCGGGCGCATTGACGCGCAGCATTTCCCGGCAAGCCAGCTGGGTGGTCTTGCTCAGTCGCTGGAAGGCAGCCGCATCGGCACCATTCAGGCCACGACCGCAGGACCGGACAGCGAAGAGGCGATCGCCCCGGAAATCGCTGCGTTCGGTGGTGCTCCCGGCTTCATCTACAAGGACGAGGCGCATGTCGATCGCGTCCTTCAGGGGCCGCTGGGCGAGGAAGTATCGCAGATCGCGCGTGCCAAGACCGGCGTGGAATTCGTGGCCTATGGCGAGAGCGGGTTCCGCCATGTGATTTCCAAGCGTCCGGTGACGGACCTTGCCTCGCTCGCCGGGCTCAAGATCCGCGTGCCTGAACTGCGTGTATGGGTCGATTTCTGGAAGCTTCTCGGCGCCAATCCGACGCCGCTGCCCTATTCCGAACAGTATGCGGCGCTGTCGACAGGCGTGATCGACGGGTTGGAATCGGACTACTTCTCGGTGCTTGGCTTCAAGTGGCATGAGCAGGCCAAGCACGCCACGCCGACCTACCACTGGTTCCTTCCCAAGGCGGTCCGTGTGAATGCGGCCTGGCTCGACAGCCTGCCGAAGGATTTGCAGACCCTCGTGCGCACCTCCGCCAAGGAGATTTTCAAGGAGCAGCGCACGACCAACCGCGCGAAGGCCGACAAGGCGCTGGAAGACCTGCGCGCCGTGGGTGTCAACGTTCACAAGATCACGGACGCAGAACGCGCCAAATGGGCGGAAAAGACGGCACCTCTCTTCAAGGATTTTGGCGCCAAGAGCGCCAAGACCGCCGAGATGATCGCGAAGATCCGGGCTCTGGCCTGATCTCGGCCCGCAAGCCCGCGCCCCGCTTGGTGTTGCCAGCGGGGTGCGGGCACGCTGCGACAGGGTTTGCGCGTTTGGTTCGCAGGATTGACCTCTGAAGGATTGCCGAATGAACGATCATCGCCAGCTTCGGGCGGACGATTCCTTTCAGCGTTTTCTGGGCAGGGTTGATCGGCTTCTTGAAATTGTGACCGTGGTGCTGCTTCTCGGTGCGGCGGCGGTCGCCTCGCTTCAGGTGTTCTGCCGCTATGTGCTCAATGCCTCGCTGCCCTGGCCGGAAGAACTGGCGCAGTGGGCGTTCGGATGGGCCGTCTTTCTCGGAATGGCGCTGCTGACGGGGCGCAACATTCACATCACCATCGGTTTTCTGGCGCGGTTGCTGCCCGAAGGCCTGCAGCGGATACAGGCCCATCTCGCGCGCGTTTTCATCGCCGCGACAAGCGTGATGCTGATCGTTCACGGCATCGACTTCATGAACAGGGCAATGCAGATTTCGCCGGCATTGGAATGGCCGATGCGCTACCTGTTCCTCGCCGTGCCGATTGGCGGCGCGCTGAACCTCCTGATGCTGTTTTTCCGGTCCCGTACCTCCAACGCGAGCGTCATCACGGCGATTGTCGCGGGCGCTGTGCTCTACCTGGCCGTCCGCAACGGAGCGTCGCTCGTCTATGGTCAGGCCCAGAGCGCCTCGGTGCTGATGATCGCCGGCATCGGCCTGATCTTCCTCGAGGTGCCAATTGCCTTCGCGCTGGTGTTCGGCGCGTTCATGGCCATCGCCCCGATGGGGACGACGATGCTGGTCGTCGTGACGCAGAACATGTCCTCGTCGATGAATTCGTTCACGTTGCTGGCCATTCCGTTTTTCGTCATGGCCGCAGCAGCGATGAACGCGGGCGGCATGACCGCGCGCCTTGTCGATCTTGCGACGCACCTTGTCGGCCATTTCCGGGGTGGGCTGGGGCAGGCCAACGTCGTGACGAATACCCTGCTTGCCGGCGTTTCCGGTTCGTCGACGGCGGATGCCTCGGCGATTGCCAAACTGATGGTCCCGGAGATGGAAAAGCGCGGCTATGACCGTGCGTTCGGCTGTGCCTTGACCAGTGCGTCCTCGACGCTGGCGAACCTCATCCCGCCCAGTCTCGGACTGATCATCTACGCAGCGCTGGCATCGGTTTCGGTCGGCGCGCTGTTTGTCGCGACCATCGTGCCCGGATTGCTGACGGCCGCATCCCTGTCCCTCGTGGTGTACCTCGTGTCGAAGAGGAAGGGCTATGGCGGCGACATGCCGCGCTCGACCGGCAGGCAGCGCATGGTCGCGTTCGGCTTTGCGGTGCCGGCGTTGCTGTTGCCTGTCTTCATCGTTGGCGGTGTGCGGTTCGGCGTTTTCACGGCGACCGAGGCTGGCGCCATGGCCCTGGTCTTTGCCCTGCTGTGCGGGGCGCTGATCTATCGGTGCCTGACGCGTGAGACCTTGACCGAAGCGGTGCGAGAAGCCGCATCCGACACGGTTGCGGTGTCGATCATCATCGCGGCGGCGGCACCATTCGCGTGGATTCTCGCATTCCAGCAGGTGCCGCAGAAGCTGGCCGCGGCACTGACCGATTTCACCGGCAATGCGCTGGTCCTGTTGTTGATCATCAACATCTTCCTGCTGTTCGTCGGGCTGTTCATGGAAATGATCGCGGCGATGGTGATCCTTGTCCCCATTCTCGTGCCGGTCGTCATGAAGGTTGGCGTCGATCCTGTGCAGTTCGGCGTTGTGCTGGTGCTCAATCTCGTGATCGGTGCCCTGACGCCCCCGCTCGGCATGCTGGTGTTCACGACCGCTCGCGTTGGACGGGCCGATGTCGCCGATGTATTTCGCGCAATTTTGCCATTCATCGGCGCGATGATCATCGTCCTGGCGCTTGTGACCTTTGTTCCGCAACTCACATTGACGCCCATGCGCCTGTTCGGGCCATGATGGCGCGTCAAGACACCCTCTTTTCACACTGCCAATCGCAATCGGGAGCATTCGCGTGATCACCAGTCCCGCCACGCCGGCGCGCAAGACCGGACTTGCCGTCATCGGACTTGGCATGGCCGCCAAACCGCATCTCGAAGCGCTGGCCCAGCCGGATTCGCCCGTTCGCGTGACCGGGGTCTACAATCGCAGCCCAAGCAGAGCGGAGGACGCCGCGCGGCGGTTTGGACATCCTATCTTCGAGTCGGTCGAGGCGATCGCGCAGGACGCCGGAACGGACGGAGTGATCCTGCTCACCCCGCCGGACAACCGGGTTGCACTGGTCGAACTGCTGGCGAAAGCCGGCAAGCACATCCTGATGGAAAAGCCGGTTGAGCGGACGCTGGACGCCGCGCGCGACATTGTCCGGATTTGCGAAAAACATGGGGTGCGCCTTGGCATCGTGTTCCAGCACAGGTTCCGGTCCGGGTCGCGTCGGCTGGCGGACCTTGTTCGTGCGGGGGAACTGGGCCCGATCTCTCTGGTTCGGGTCGAGGTGCCCTGGTGGCGCGATCAGGCCTATTACGACACGCCCGGACGCGGCACCTACGCGCGTGATGGCGGTGGCGTGCTGATCTCCCAGGCCATTCATGTGCTCGACCTGATGCTCAGCCTGACCGGGCCGGTGGAGTGGGTCCAGTCGATGGTGACGACGACCGCTGCCCATCGGATGGAATCGGAAGATTTTGCGGTCAGCGGCGTGCGGTTCGTGTCCGGTGCGGCCGGGGCCATCGTTGCCACGACGGCAACCTACCCCGGCTTTGCCGAGAGCATCGTGATCGACGGGTCGGCGGGCACCGCAAGCCTGCGTGCCGGCGAGTTGCGCGTTCGCTGGCGCGATGGGCGCGAGGAAACACTGGGCGAAGTCTCGGCGACCGGCGGCGGTGCCGATCCGATGGCATTTCCGTGCGACTGGCATCGGGACCTGATCGCCGATTTCGCTGGCGCGATTGCCGAGAACCGCGCTCCGGCCATCACCGGACGCGAGGCGTTGCATGTCCATGCGCTGATCGAGGCCATTGTCACATCGTCCCGGCAGCAGGGAGCGCGGGCGCATCTTGCGCAAGGGGATAGGCCATGAAGGCCAATGAGCCGATCTGCGTCGCCGCGCTCGGCGTTGATCACCGGCATATCGTTGGCATGGCGCAGGGTATGATCGATGCCGGGG
>CALCZO010000308.1 GCA_937903315.1 uncultured Alphaproteobacteria bacterium | reverse complement strand
CTGGCGCCGCATCATTGCCTCTGACGAGACCAAGGCACAGGAGACGGCGGCGCTGATCGCCGCCCCGTCTGGTCTTGCCGTCGAGACACGGCACGGGCTGCATGAGAATGACCGGACAGCCACCGGCTTCCTGCCGCCGGACGAATTCGAGCGCGTCGCGGATGCATTCTTTGCCAACCCGCAGGCCTCGATTCGCGGCTGGGAACGCGCGGCCGATGCACAGGCCCGGATTGTCGCGGGCATCCACGCCGCCATTGCCGAAGCACCCGATATCCCGACGCTGTTTGTCGGCCATGGCGGGGTCGGCACCCTGCTCAAATGTGCGCTCGGGGGGCTTGCCATCACCCGTGCCGAGGATCAGGGGCCGGGCGGCGGCGGCAATCACTTTGCGTTTGCGCTGAAGCCGTCTTCCGTGCTGTACGGCTGGCAACCCCTTGAACAGCCGCCGCCGGAGCAGCCATGACCGATGCCGATGCGAAAGACCGCCTGATCGTCGCCCTCGACCTGCCCGGCATCGAGGCCGCCCGCGCCATGGTGCAGCGGCTCGGGGACAGCGTTTCATTCTACAAGATCGGCAAGGAACTGGTCTATGCCGGCGGACTGGGCCTTGCGGCCGAACTGATCGGCGCAGGCAAGAAGGTGTTCCTCGATCTTAAACTGCATGACATCCCTGCCACCGTCGAGCGGGCAACCGCTGCTGTCTCCGGCCTCGGCGCGACCTACCTCACGGTTCATGCCTATCCCCAGACGCTGGCCGCCGCCGTGAAGGGCAAGGGCGCAAGCCCGCTCGGCATTCTCGGCGTCAGCGTGCTGACCTCGATGAACGACGACGATCTGGCTCAGGCCGGCTATGGCCTCGGCGTCAACGATCTGGTCCGCCGCCGCGCGCGGCAGGCCTACGAGGCCGGTGCGAAAGGGCTGATCTGCTCGCCGCTCGATATCGCGCTGGTCCGCGATGTGGTCGGTCAGGGGCTGGAGATTGTCACCCCCGGCGTGCGCCCGGCGGGCAGCGACAGGGGCGACCAGAAACGGGTGATGACACCGGGCGAGGCGATTGGTGCCGGGGCGGACCGGCTGGTCGTCGGCCGGCCGGTCACCGCTGCGGCCGATCCGGCCGCCGCCGCCCGCGCGGTTGTCGCGGAAATCGCCGCCGCAGGCTGAACGCCGCGCAGGACGACGGAAAAACCGGAGCGGTTCGGCGTTGACCGGCGCGGTCATTTCATGCCCTAACTTGCCGCCAGTCGAGGAGAAATGCGATGAAGAAGGGCTATTGGATTGCCAGGGTCGATGTCTATGACCTTGAAAGCTACAAGGTCTATGCCACCCATAATGCCGAGGCGTTCCGGAAGTACGGCGGGCATTTTCTCGTCCGCGGCGGTCCGTTCGAGTTGAAGGACGGCACGTCTCGCGCGCGCAATGTTGTGATCGAGTTTCCGACCTATCAGGCGGCGGTGGATTGCTTCAATTCGTCGGAATACCAGCATGCGCTGAGCTTCCGTCGCGGCCCTGTATCGTCGGCCGACGTGATTATTATCGAGGGCTACGATGGCCCGCAGCCCGTCTGACCGCCATGACTGACATCAGACTTGGCGTTGTCGGTGCCGATGGCAAGATGGGCCGCATGCTGGTGCGGGCGATTGCCGAAACGCAAGGATTGGTGCTGGCCGGAGCGCTCGAGCGGGCAGGCTCCCCTGCGCTTGGCAAGGACGCCGGCATCACGGCCGGCCTGCCCGCGCTGGGCGTGCCGATCCTCGATGACCCTGACGCGGTCTTCGGCGCTTGCGACGGCATCGTCGACTTCACCGTCCCGGCGGCAACGATGGCATTTCTGGATCGTGCGGTTGCAGGAAACCTGTTCCATATCATCGGAACAACAGGGCTTTCCGATGCCGATCTGGCGCGGATTGCGGCTGCGGGAAAGACGATTCCGATCGTTCGCTCCGGCAATATGAGTCTTGGCGTCAACCTTCTTGCTGCCTTGGTGCGGCGCGCCTCGGCCACCCTGGGCGAGGATTTCGACATCGAGATCGTCGAGATGCACCATCGCCACAAGATCGATGCGCCGTCCGGTACCGCCCTGCTGTTGGGTGAGGCGGCGGCCGCGGGCCGGAACATTGCGTTGAAGGACCGTTCCGTCCGCGTCCGCGATGGCCATACCGGCCCGCGCCGGCCCGGCGACATCGGCTTTGCGACCCTGCGCGGCGGTTCGGTCGTCGGCGATCACAGCATCATTCTCGCCGGCCCCGGCGAGCGGATCACGCTCAGTCATCACGCCGAGGATCGCGCACTGTTTGCCAAGGGCGCGATGCGCGCGGCGTGTTGGCTGAAGGGACGTGCGCCGGGCGTCTACTCGATGGCCGATGTGCTCGATCTCAACGGCTAGGTTTGGGCAAATGACGTTTGACATCAGATCGTTGAGCGCAGACGAGGCCGAAGCGCGGATCGACGAACTGGCGGCAGTCCTCGCCGATTGCGTCGCCGGCGGTGCCGGAGTCGGCTTCATCCAGCCGTTCAGCGTGGCGGATGCGCGTGCGTGGTGGCGCACGATCCTGCCGGGGATTGGCCGGGGCGAGCGGGTGATGCTGGCGGGACTGATCGACGGCAAGGTCATGGCAACCGTCCAGTTGGTTCTGGCGCCCGCGCTCAACCAGCAGCACCGTGCCGATGTCGCCAAGATGCTGGTGCACAGTGCGGCCCGCCGGCAGGGCCTTGGCGAGGCACTGCTGCTGCGGCTTGACGATGAGGCCCGCCGGATCGGCCGCTCGCTGCTGACGCTGGATACCGTGACCGGCAGTGCGGCCGAACGGCTCTACCTGCGTCTTGGCTGGACGAAGGTCGGCTCAATCCCGAACTATGCCCTCAGCCCGACGCGCGGCTGGGACGCGACGACGATCATGTGGAAGGCGGTATGATCGAACTCCAGCCCGGATTGCGCTACTATCCCGGCTATTTCGATCGCCCCGCACAGGAAAGCCTGCTGGCGGACATCCGGCACGTGGTGGTTGCCGCGCCGTTGTTCACGCCGCGCATGCCGCGGACAGGTCGGCCGTTTTCCGTCCGGATGAGCAATTGCGGGCCGCTCGGCTGGGTTTCTGACGAGACGGGCTACCGGTATCAGCCGAACCATCCGGACACCGGCGCGCCCTGGCCGGACATGCCGCCGGCACTGCGCGCGCTCTGGGCTGTCGTGGCACCGGAGGCGGCCGGACCGGAGGCCTGCCTGATCAACGTCTATGCCGCCGGCGCGCGTATGGGCCTGCATCAGGATCGCGACGAGGCCGACCTGTCCGCGCCTGTGGTGTCCGTCTCGCTGGGGGCGAGCGCTCTGTTCCGCTATGGTGGTGATACCCGACGGGGGCCGACGCGGTCCGTGCGGCTGGAAAGCGGCGATGTCGTCGCCTTCGGCGGCCCGTCGCGGCTGTGCTTCCACGGCATCGACCGGCTCTACCCCGGCACCTCGACGCTGATCGCGGCCGATGGCCGCGTCAACCTGACGCTCCGTCGCGTCACCGCGCGGATCTGACGGGATCAGGCCTTGTCGGTGACCTTCGGGCCGCCACGCGTCACGCCGACCATGCTCGGTCTGAGGACCCGCTCGCCGATGACATAGCCCGGCTGGATGATCTGCATCACGGTCCCCGCCGGCTTGCTCTCATCCGGGGCCTCGAACATCGCCTGATCGAAATTCGGGTTGAATTTCTCGCCCAGCGGCTCGCGTTTCTTCACCCCATGACGTTCGAGCGTCTTGATCAGATCGCGCTCGGTCAGATCGATGCCGTCGATCAGGGCCTTGATTGTCTCGCCGGCACTGTCGCGCGCATCGGCCGGCAGGGTTTCGATCGCCCGGCGCAGGTTGTCGGCCACCGACAGCATGTCCCGCGCAAACGCGGTGATGCCGTAGCTGCGCGCATCGGCAACCTCGCGCTCGGTCCTGCGACGCAGGTTTTCCATCTCTGCCAGCGTGCGCAGCAGCTTGTCCTTCAGATCGGCGGCCTCCGCCTGTGCCGCTGCGAGCGGATCGGGCTGGGTCGACGGGATATCCAGCATATCATCCTGCTGGATCGGGGACGGCTGTTCAGGCGTGGACACGGGGGCAGACCTTTCACGGGGATTCACGACGCACGTTGATCACCGGATATCGCGGTCGGACGGGCAAAAATCAAGATGCGGCGTTCGTGGCCAGCACGGGCGGTTCGAGCACCTCAAGCAGATGCCGGGTGATCTGGGCCTGCCGGCTGGCCTGCTCGATCTTGCCGCCGGTCAGATCGGTGACATAGAACACGTCGACCGCCTTTTCGCCGTAGGTGATGATCCGAGCCGAATTGATGTTGAGATTGAGCTTGCCGATTTCGGTCGTCAGTTCGTAGAGCAGCCCCGGCCGGTCAAGCCCGGTGACCTCGACGACGGTCGAGCGGGCCGACAGCTGGTTGTCGATTGACACGTTCGGCGAGACAACAAAGGTGGTGCTGCGCTTGTTCTGCGCGGCGCGCGAGGCGACGACATCGGGCAGCCGGATTTCACCTTTGAGTGCGCGGACGATGTGGTTGGCCACCCGCTCGGCGCGGCGCAGTTCGTCGGCATCATCGGCAAACGCGCGCGACAGCAGGATGGTGTCGAGCGCCAGCCCGTCGGATGTGGTGAAGATCTGCGCTTCGGCGATATTGGCGCCGGCCGCGGCGCAGGCACCGGTCACGATGGCCAAAAGGCGCGGATGATCGAGCGCCAGAACGGTGATTTCGGTTACGCCCTGGAACGCGTTGGTGCCGAACTCGGTCCTGAACCGCTCGCCGCTCTGGTCAGCCTTGGCGATCAGCCGCGCGTGCCGCACCTGCCGGTCGAGATCGACCTTGGCCCAGTATCCGGCATGCAGCCGCTGGGCATAGGCGTTGAAGGTGGCATCATCCCAGTCGGCCAGCTCCCTGCGTAGGGCCTGCCGCGAGGCCTCGACCCGCGCATCGCGCTCGTTGGTCGAATCGCCGCCGGCCAGCACGGCTTCGGATTCCCAGTACAGCGCCCGCAGCAACTGGCCCTTCCAGCCGTTCCAGACACCGGGCCCGACGGCCTTGATGTCGCAGATCGTCAGCACCAGCAACAGTTTCAGCCGCTCGATGGTCTGGACCGTCGAGGTGAAGGTGCTGATTGTCCGGGGATCGGATATATCGCGCGACTGGGCAGTCTGCGACATGTCGAGGTGGTGCTCGACCAGCCAGACGACGGTCTCGGTCTCACCCGGCGACAGCCCGAGACGCGGGCACAGATCGCGCGCGATCCGCGCGCCGACCAGTTCATGCGCCTCCTCGCGTCCCTTGCCGATGTCATGCAGGAACAGCGCGACATAGAGCGCGGTGCGGCTCGGCATGTTGGGCATGATCTCGTGGGCGACCGGATGCGCCTCCTTGAGGCGACCGAATTCGAGATCGGACAGGATGCCGATCGCTCTGAGCGTATGCTCGTCCACCGTGTAGTGGTGGTACATCGAGAACTGCATCATCGCGTTGATGCGGGCAAAATCAGGGATGAAGCGGCCAAGCACCCCCGTGGCATGCATGCGCCGCAGCACCGTCTCCGGGTTGCCGTTGCGCGAGGCGAGAATTTCGAGAAACAGCGCGTTGGCGGCCTTGTCCTCACGCACCTTGGCATCGATCAGCCGGAGCGACAGGGTCGTCAGGCGTGAGGAATCGGGATGGATCGGCAGCTGGTAGCGGTCGGCATACCAGAACAGCCGGATCAGGTTGACCGGGTCACGGTTGAACACATCGTCGTCGGCGACCGTGATGCGGCCCGAATCGACGAGAAAATCCTTGGTTCCCGACAGGGCGCGACGGCGGCGGAACTTGCCGATGAACCGGTCGAACAGGGCCGTTGGCCGGCTCTCCTGCGCTTCCAGCGCCGCCGAGACGATGGCAGTCAGATCGCCCACTTCCTTGGCAACGAGAAAATAGTGCTTCATGAACCGCTCAACCGGGCTGAGCGCCCCACGCGTGCGGTAGTTCAGCCGTTCGGCCAGCGCCCGCTGCAATTCGAAACTGAGCCGTTCCTCGGCTCGCCCGGTGACGAAATGCATATGGCAGCGCACCCGCCAGAGAAACTCGTCGCAACGGTTGAACAGCCCGAGTTCATAGTCGGTGAACAGGCCGATCTTGACCAGTTCCTCGCGGCTCTTCACCCGGTAGACGTAGCGCGCGATCCAGAACAGCATCTGCAGGTCGCGCAGGCCGCCCTTGCCTTCCTTGACGTTCGGCTCGACGAGGTAGCGCGAATTGCCGGCCTTCGCGATGCGCTGCTCGCGCTCCTGCATCTTGGCCTGCACGAATTCCATCGCGCTGCCGGCGATCACGTCGCGATCGAACCGGGTCTCGAACGCCTGGAACAGCTCCGCATCGCCGCAGATCAGCCGCGCCTCGATCAGTGCGGTCCGCACGGTCATATCCGCTTCCGCGGCCTTGACGCATTCGTCGATGCTGCGCGTCGCATGACCGATCTTCAGCCCCAGATCCCACAACGGATAGAGCATCGCCTCGGCCACGCTCTCGCCCCACGGGGTGGAATGGGCCATCAGGAACAGGATATCGACATCCGACCCCGGTGCCAGCGTCTCGCGGCCATAGCCGCCGACCGCGCAGACGGCGATCTTCTCGCCCATCGTCGGGTTGGCGACCGGGTAGAGCCGCTCGATGACGAATTGATACAGCGCGCGAATGATTCCGTCCTGCGCTTCGGACAGGGTGCGCGCACACGCCATGCCGCCCTGCGTCAGCAGCACGGAATGGGCCTGATCACGCGCGGTGGCCAGCACCGATTTGCCCCAGCGGACGATCTCGGCCCGCATCGTCTCGGGTGAGGCATCGGCGGGGATTGCCTCCAGCGCCTGCGCGAACAGCCGCGCTGCATCGGCCGGCCACAGCGAGGCCGCCGTATCAGGCAGGAACGCCGGCGTCTTGCCGGGCGGATGCGAGGAGGCGGCAGCCATTACCGCGATCCGCGCTTGGCTTCGATCACATCCCAGATCGGCACGGCGAGATCAGGGCCGCCGAGCCGCCTGATCGCGCGCAGGCCGGTGGGCGAGGTGACGTTGATCTCTGTCAGATGGCCGTCGATGACATCGATGCCGACAAAGATCAGGCCGCGCGCCTTCAGCGCAGGGCCGATCCGCGTGCAGATCTCCGTCTCGCGCGGCGACAGATCGGTCGGCTGGGCCGCCCCGCCGCGCACCATGTTCGAGCGGATGTCGTCCTCTGCCGGGACGCGGTTGATCGCCCCTGCCGCCTCGCCATCGATCAGGATGATGCGCTTGTCGCCGTGTTTGACCTCCGGCAGGAACCGCTGGCATACCCACGGCTCGCGGAAGGTGACCGAAAACAGATCGAACAGCGAGCCGAAATTGGGATCGTTGCGCGCCACCTTGAACACCGCCGCGCCGCCGTTGCCATAGAGCGGCTTCATCACGATGTCGCCGTGCTCGGCCCGGAAGGCGTTGATCTCGGCCTTGTCGCGGGTGATCAATGTCGCCGGCATCAGATCGGGAAATTCGGTGACGAACAGCTTTTCGGGTGCATTGCGCACTTCGCATGGATTGTTGACCACCAGCGTGCGCGGGTGGATGCGCTCCAGCAGGTGCGTTGCGGTGATGTAGTTCATGTCGAACGGCGGGTCCTGCCGCATCAGCACCACATCGGTGGTCGCCAGATCGATTCGCTCCTCGTCGCCCAGCGTGACATGATCGCCCTCGACATCGCGCACGCTGACCGGGCGTACGGCGGCCACCACCGTCCCGTCGCGCATCGAGAGCCGGTCGGTGGTGTAATAGACCAGCCGGTGTCCGCGCGCCTGCGCCTCCAGCATCAGCGCAAAGGTCGAATCGCCCTTGATGTTGATCGACTGGATCGGGTCCATCTGGACGGCGACGGTGAGCGGCGTTCTGGTCATGAGACAGTCCACGGTTGGGTTGTTCGAAGACTAGCGGATCGTCCGCACCAATGCCACTGCCAGACAGGCATGGCCTATATGTCGATGGTGCCGACCGCGTGTTCGTGGCGGGGCAGGCAGCCCGGTGCCATGAAGATCGCATCCAGCCGGATTGTCTGCGGCAGCCGCCCGCGTTGCGCGAGGAATACCCGTGCGGCCCGTGAAATCCGCCGGCATTTGTCAGGCGTCATGGTCAGCCGGGCAGCCTCGATGGTGCCGCGCGCCTTGACCTCGACAAACACCACGGTGCCCAGCCGTTCGGCGACAAGATCGATCTCGCCCCCCGCCGCGACGTAGCGCCGCGCCAGAATGCGGTAGCCCTTGCATCGCAGCAACGCAGCGGCCAGCCATTCGGCCTCAAGACCGTAGACATAGGCCTGCCGGCGCGTCACCGTCCATCGTCCGGCCGGGCCGCGTTCATCGCCGCGATCCGGGCATAGACCTGCCGGCGGGGCAGGCCGAGCGCGGCGGCGACCACGGTAGCGGCATCGCGGGGAGAATGGGTCTGAAGCGCCGCAACGATGTTCCGGTCGATGGCGGCATCGTCGAGAACGGTCGTCGTCTCGTCGCCCGCGCCGATCAGGATCACGATTTCGCCGCGCGGGGCCTCGGTATCGCGGTAATGGTGCAGGAGCGCCGGTAGTGCGCCGCGCTGTGCGGTCTCGAATCTCTTGGTCAGTTCGCGCGCGACGGTCGCCCGTCGTTCGCCCAGCACGTCGACCATGTCGGCAAGCGTTTCGATCAGCCGGTGCGGCGCTTCATAGATCACCAGCGTTGCCGGAATGCCGGCCAGCTCCCGCAGCCGCCGCTTGCGCTCGCCCTGCCGGGCCGGCAGGAACCCTTCGAAGAAGAACCGGTCGGTCGGCAGGTCCGAGATCACCAGAGCGGCGAGGGCCGCCGACGGGCCGGGGATCGGCGAAACGGCAAACCCCGCGGCAAGAGCCGCTTCGATCAGCCGATAACCGGGATCGGACACCAGCGGCGTCCCGGCATCGGACACCAGCGCCAGCGCCTGGCCCTGTGCCAGCCGTTCCAGCACATGGGGAATCTGCGCTTGCCCGTTGTGCTCGTGATAGGCGAACATCGGACGGCTGATGCCGTAGTGGGTCAACAGTGTACGGGTGACGCGGCTGTCCTCGACGAGGATTGCCTCAGCGCCCGCGAGCGTGCGCAAGGCCCGCAGCGTGATATCGGCCAGATTGCCGATCGGGGTGGCCACCACATGCAGCCCCGGCGCAAGCGGAGGGGCATCGAACGCGTGGCCGTCGAGAAAAAAGCGCGAGGACATGTGTGAATTGCAGCGGCTTGGCGCCGAAAGGCAAGCCGGAAAATTGCGCGACTGACCGCAGATCCGCCAATCGGGACAGCCGGTTGACCGGCATTAACCGTGATGTGATTTTTAACCGTATGATTATACTGGTTCTGTTATCGTTAATCGATTGCGTCATAAACGATGTCTGACGTGCACTGTTTCGAACGAGAAGAGGGTTCCATGGACTTTGATCAGGGCATGACCCGCTCTTTGAGCGCTCTGGCGAGGACCGGCCGGACATGGGCCGCCGTTGCCGCCGTTACCGCGATGCTGGGCGCCTGCTCGGATATCAACTCGACCTTCCCGCAGTTCTCGCAAGCTGGCTCCGATCCGGGGCAGCCCGCGCAGGCTGTGTCCGGCGCGACGATCGGCAGCGGTCCGGTGCGCGTGGCGCTGATCCTGCCGATGACATCGGCGACCGGGTCGGTTCCGGCGCAGTCGTTGCGCAATGCCGCCGAAATGGCGCTGACCGAGTTCAACAGTCAGGAACTGACCATTCTCGTCAAGGATGACCAGGGCACGCCCGAGGGCGCACGCGCCGCCGCGCAGGAAGCTCTGGCCCAGGGGGCCGAGGCCATCATGGGGCCGTTGTTCGCGCCGTCCGTATCGGCGGTTGCCACTGTTGCCCGCGCCAGCCAAAAGCCGGTGATCGCGTTCTCGACCGATGCGTCTGTCGCGTCGCGCGGCGTATATCTTCTGAGCTTCATGCCCCAGACGGACGTGCAGCGGATCGTTGCGTTCGCTGCCGGCCGTGGCAAGAAGTCGTTTGCAGCGCTGATCCCGCAGAGCGCCTACGGCAATGTCGCCGAGGCCGCCTTCATGCAGGCGGTGACCCAATCGGGCGGGCGCGTCGTTGCGGTCGAGCGCTACCAGTCCAACAAGGCGTCGCTCGACGCGGCGATCGCAAAGATCAAGGGCAGCATCGCCGGCGCCGATTCGCTGTTCATTCCCGATGACGGCAACGGCGTGCCCGCCGTCGCTGCGGCAGTTCGTGCCGCCGGCATCGGCAGCAATGTGCAGATGCTGGGAACCGGCGTCTGGAACGAAGCGCGCGTGTTCAAGACCACGGCGCTCAATGGCGGCTGGTTTGCGGCCCCTGAAAGCGGCGGCTTCCAGGGCTTTGCCCAGCGCTATCGGGCCAAGTTCAATGCCGATCCCACCCGTATCGCCACCCTGTCCTACGATGCGGCGGCGCTGATGAGCGCGCTGGTCCGTACGCAGGGCGCCAACCGCTTTTCCGAGCAGGTGCTGACCAATGGTTCAGGGTTCAGCGGTCAGGACGGCGTGTTCCGCTTCCGCGCCGACGGCACCAATGATCGCGGACTGGCCATCTATCAGATCGGCAACGGTACGGCGACGGTGATTCAGGCCGCGCCGCGCAGCTTTGCCTCCGGCACCTGACGCGGATACGGCGTCAGGCTGCGAGATCGGCGACCACGGCATCGAGCACGGGAAAGCCCTCGGCGGTCACCCTGAGGCGTCCGTCGCCATCGCGGCGGACGAAGCCGTAGCCTTCCAGCGCAGCAATGCGTTCGGCATCCAGCGGCCGGCCGCGCAGGGCTTCGAATCGGGCAGGATCGATCCCTTCGGCCAGCCTCAGCCCCATCAGCAGGAACTCATCCGCCATGTCTTCGTCGTGGAGCCGCTCGCGGGTGGTGACGCCGGTCCCATGGTCCTCGACGGCGGCCAGCCAACGCTCCGGATTGCGCTCGGTCGCCAGCGCCATCCGGCCGTCGCCGGTGGCGATGCGGCCATGCGCGCCGGCACCGATCGCAGCGTATTCGCCATAGCGC
>CALCZO010000307.1 GCA_937903315.1 uncultured Alphaproteobacteria bacterium | reverse complement strand
TGGCGGAGACGGAGGGATTCGAACCCTCGATACCTGTTTTGCAGGTATGCTCATTTAGCAAACGAGTGCCTTCAGCCTCTCGGCCACGTCTCCGCGCGGGGGGATACCCCGGCGCGGTGTATGCCTTAGGTCGGCGGTCGTGGCAAGTCTTGTCTCGCCCCGCCCCGCGCGTGTCCTGTGCATGTTGTATGCAATCGGCCATTCCGCTTGGCGGCGCGAGCGTCTAACATGCCTTTGGAAACGTCCTGCTGGAGTGACAGATGAAGCTGTTTTATTCGGGTGCCTCGCCTTACGCGCGCAAGGTGATGATCGTGGCTCATGAGGTCGGTGTCGCCGACCGCATCACCATCGTGCCGGCGGCGGCCAATCCGGTCGAGAAAGAGAAAGTCATCAACCAGCATAACCCGTCGGGCAAGATTCCGACGCTGGTGACCGCCGGGGGCGAGTCGATTTTCGACAGCCGCGTCATCGCCGAATATCTCGATGCGCTGGCCGGCGGGGGGCGGATGTTCCCGGCGGGGCAGGGGCGCTGGCCCGCGCTGGTGCTGCAATCGCTGTGCGACGAGGCACTCGATGCCTGCATCCTGGCCCGCTACGAGACGATGCTGCGGCCCGAGGCGCTGCGCTGGCCCGAATGGATCGAGGGGCAGATGCACAAGGTCATGACCTCGCTCGACGTGCTGGAGGCCGAGTACAGCCATTACCTCGCCAGCCATTTCACCATCGGCACGGCGGCGGCGGGCTGCCTGCTCGGCTATCTCGATTTCCGCTTTGCCCATATCGACTGGCGTGCGGGCCGGCCGAAGCTGGCGGCGTGGTGCGAAGGCGCCAGCGCGCGTCCGTCGATGGCGGCGACAGCGCCGAAGGCATAATGGCCCTGGGCCGGGGCTGGGGCCTCTCCGGGCCTCAGCCGATCGGCGTCATGCCGGTGGCGAAGCGACGCCAGTTGCGGACATAGCCTTGCGCCGAGCGGGTGATGCCGGCGATGGCGGCCTCATCCAGCGTGCGGATGGCCTTGGCCGGAGCGCCGACGATCAGGCTGTTGTCGGGGAATTCCTTGCCTTCGGTGACCAGGGCGCCGGCGCCGACAAGGCAGTTGCGGCCGATGCGCGCGCGGTTGAGCACGATGGCGCCCATGCCGACCAGCGAATTGTCGCCGATGAAGCAGCCGTGCAGGATCGCCCGGTGGCCGATGGTGCAGTTGCGGCCGACCGACAGCGGCGCGCCGGGATCGGTGTGGAGCATCGCATGCTCCTGAAGGTTCGAGCCTTCGCCGATCTCGATCCACTCGTTGTCGCCGCGCAGCACCGCGCCGAACCAGATGCCGACATCGCGCGCCAGCCGCACCTTGCCGATGACATGGGCGTCGGGGGCGATCCAGAACTCGCCAGCGGGGGGCACCTCGGGGGCGACGGCATCAAGCGTGTAAAGCGGCATGGACGGGGGTTCTCCGGTCGGGGCCTGTTGGTCTTGCCGGACCAGTCTTGCCAAAGCGGGATGGGGATGGCCAGCCCTTTCATCGTCGGGCTGCCTGCCTTGCGGGTTGCCAGCCGGTCGGTTTCGGTCACAATACGGGCGCGGCGGGCGCGTCACCTGCCGGCCGTTCCTTGCCGCACGGGTCATCATGCAGTCACTGGCCGCCATACCGTTTTTCAGGTCCGCGACCGATATCGACCTGAAACCTTTCGAACAGCGCTGCACCTGGCGGCGGTTCGATGAGGGACAGGTCGCTGTCGATTACGAGGACATGTCGGACGATGTCTACTTCATCATCTCGGGCGATGTGCGCATTCTCGTGCGCACCACAGGCGGCAAGGAAGTGATCCTGTCCGACATGCATGCAGGACAGTTTTTCGGCGAACTGGCCGCGATCGACGGCGTGGCGCGCTCGGCCAACGTCACGGCGCTGACGCGGGCGGAGATGTGCATCGTGCCCGGCAGCGTGTTCCGCGACATGGTCTATGGATCGCGGGCGATGACCGAAGCCCTGATGCGGCTCCTGAGCGGGCGGGTGCGGGCGCTCAACAACCGTCTGGTCGAGCATACCGTGCTCGACGTGCGCCACCGGCTCTATGCCGAATTGCTGCGGCTCAGCCAGCCGCGTCATGGTCATGAGGGCGAGCGGATCGTGACGCCGCCGCCGTTTCATCATGTGCTGGCAGGCCGGGTCGGCTGCCGGCGCGAGCAGGTGTCGCGCGAACTCGGCGCGATGATTGCCGCCGGGCTTGCGGAGAAACTGAAAGGCGGGCTGGTGCTGAAACGGCCGGGCGATCTGGCCGCGCGGATCGAGACCGCCTTGCGCGAGGCGGATTGAGCGGATGCCCGAGGCGCGCACCACCACCGATGGCCGGAACGCGGCGGATGCGCTGATCAGCATTCGCGGGGTCTCGAAGGCCTATGGCGGGGTGCCGGCGGTCACCGACGTCACGCTCGATATCGGGCAGGGGGCCTTCTTCGCCCTGCTCGGACCATCGGGCTGCGGCAAGACCACGCTGCTGAGGATGCTGGCCGGCTTCGAGACGCCGGATGCCGGCGCGATCCTGATCGGCGGTGAGGATGTGACCGCCGTGCCGCCGTATCTGCGGCCGGTCAACATGATGTTCCAGTCCTACGCGCTGTTTCCGCATATGAGCGTGGCGGACAACATTGCCTTCGGGCTGAAGCGTCAGGGCCTGCCGCGCGACGAGATCGCCCTTCGGGTGGCCGAGATGGTCAGGCTCGCCCGCCTCGCCGGGTTCGAGACGCGCAGGCCGCACCAGCTTTCGGGCGGGCAAAGGCAGCGTGTCGCGCTGGCCCGTGCCCTCGCCAGGCGGCCCCGTGTGCTGCTGCTTGATGAGCCACTGGCGGCCCTCGACAGGAAGTTGCGCGAAGAGACGCAGTTTGAACTGATGGACATCCAGCGCCGGCTGGGCATGACCTTCATCATCGTCACCCATGATCAGGACGAGGCGATGACGCTGGCGAGCCGGATCGGCGTGATGCAGGCCGGGCGGCTCGCGCAGGTCGGCACGCCGCAGGAGATCTACGACCATCCCGTTTCGCGCGTCGTTGCCGGATTTGTCGGCGACATCAACCTGATCGAGGGCCGCGTCGGTGCCGTGGCCGGGCGCATGGCGGGCTTTGTACCGGATGGTCTGGAGGTCAACTGGCAGGTGGCCGCCGGCGATGCACAGCCCGGCGAGCGGATGACGCTGGCGCTCCGGCCAGAACGGCTGGACATCGCCGCCTCCGGCCGGCAGGGGCCGGGCAATGCGATGACGGGCACCGTGCTGGACGCCGGCTATCTCGGCGATTCGACGTTGTTCCGCGTGGCGCTGACCGGCGGCGCGGTGGTGCGCGTGTTCCGGCAGAACGCTCGGCGCGGCGATTCGGGCGGGCTGACACGCGGCATGCCGGTCACACTCACCTTTCCGGCCGATGCCGCGATCCTCTTGAGGGAGTGACCATGGCGCGGGGCGCGGGAAAAGGCTGGCTGGTGCGGCTGCCGCCGATGCTGTGGCTGGTTGTGTTCTATCTTGTGCCGTTTCTCATCGTGGCCAAGATCAGCCTGTCGCAACAGGCGGCGCGGCGGCCGCCGTATCTGCCGGTGTTCGATCCTGCTGCCGGGTGGGAGGCGTTTGGGGCGGCGCTCGGCGCGCTGTCGTTCGACAACTTCGTGAGCGTGGTTGCCGATGATCTGATCTGGAGTGCCTATCGGTCGTCGCTGGTGATCGCCGCCGTCTCGACGGTCATCGCGCTGGTGCTCGGGCTTGCCATTGCCCTGCCGATGGCGCGTGCGCCGCGGCGCTGGCAGCCTGTGCTGGTGATGCTGGTGGTCCTGCCGCTGCTGACGAGCTTCCTCATCCGCGCCTATGCGTGGATCGCGATCCTGAAGCCCGAGGGGTTCCTCAACGGTGCGCTGATGGCGCTCGGCCTGATCCGCGAGCCGCTGGCGATCCTCAACACCGATGTCGCGGTGGTGATCGGCATTGTCTATTCGTACCTGCCGTTCATGATCCTGCCGCTCTATGCCAGCCTGGAGAAGTTCGATCCCAGTGTTCTGGAGGCTGCGGCGGACCTTGGCGCGCGGCCGGCGCAGACGTTCTTTCTCATTACCCTGCCGATGATCCGCCCGGCGGTCCTTGCCGGTTCGGCTCTGGTGTTCATTCCGGCGGCCGGCGAATTCATCGTGCCCGATCTGCTCGGCGGATCGGATACGCTGATGATCGGCCGCGTGGTGTGGACGACGTTCTTCTCCGAAAGGGACTGGCCGCTCGCCTCGGCACTGGCGATCGTTCTGCTGTCGGTCGTTCTGGTGCCGCTGGTGCTGGGACGCCGGAGGGCGCCGGCATGATGGCGGGGCGCATGGCACGGTTCGATCCGGTTCGGGTGGCGCTGGTGCTGGCGTTTCTCTACCTGCCGATCCTGCTGCTGGTGCTGTTTTCGTTCAATGCCTCGCGGCTGGTCACGATCTGGGGCGGCTTTTCGCTGAAATGGTACGCCGGGCTTTTGTCCAACCGCCCGCTGATGGATGCGGCGCTGGTCTCGCTCGGGGCGGCGGCGCTGTCGGCGACGCTGGCGACGGTGCTCGGCACGATGGCAGCGGTCGCGCTCGCGCGCCATGGCGTTTTTGCCGGGCGGACGGCGATGCGCGGGATGATCTATGCCACGCTGGTGATGCCGGAGATCATCACCGGCGTTGCGCTGCTGCTGTTCTTCGTTGCGATCGACCTGGAGCGCGGCTTCTGGACCATCGCGATTGCGCATACGAGCTTCACGCTGTGTTTTGTCACGGTGATCGTGCAGTCGCGGCTGGCCGGGTTCGACCGCAGCCTTGAGGAGGCGGCGATGGATCTGGGGGCAGGGCCGGCGGCGACTTTCTTCCTCGTCACCCTGCCGCTGATCGCTCCTGCCGTCGGTGCCGGCTGGATGCTGGCCTTCACGCTGTCGTTCGATGATCTGGTGATTGCCAGCTTCACATCCGGCCCCGGCGCCACCACCCTGCCGATGCGGATCTACAGTCAGGTCCGGCTTGGCGTGACGCCCGAGATCAACGCCATCTCGACGCTGATGATCGGTGTTGTCGCGGTGGCGGTGCTGACCGCTTCGCTGGTGTTCAAGACCAACATGGTGACCGGCGAGGCCACGACGCTGCGCGGCGGCGGGCCAGTTACATCCGGTTGAGCAGGGCGGCGATGTTGGGCCGCACCACCGGTTCGGTCAGCGGCCCGGTGACGGTGAAATCGAGCACCGGCTTGGGTTCTGTCCGGGCCCCCTCGGTCGCCACTTCGACCACGGACCCCGACAGGGCATGAAGCCCCTGGGCGAAGTCGACCGCGCCGGTCATCGACGTCACCAGTCGCCCGGCCTGCATGTGACCTTCGACCGGTTCGGCTGCGCCTCTTGCGATGCGTGCGTTCAGGTTCGCGGCCTCGAACGGCGTCTGGCCGCCGAGCGCTTCGATCAGGGCCACTTCAGGGCGTTTGCCGGGGCGGCGGCTGGCCATCTTGCGAAGGTCGATGCCGTGCAACGTCCCGTCGCGCAGGGAAAGAGCAAAGCGGCCATCGGCATTGGCGATGAATTCAGCCATGGAACGCCCGGATGTCTCCAGCGTCAGCTGGCCGTCGCCCACACCTGAAAAGCGTCGTGCGCCTGTGAACCGTTCGAGGATGTCGCCCATCCGGGTGCGCTCGAGCGCGCCGCTGAGCCGGAGGGCGAGCCCGTCGCTGCCCGGCGCGCCCGTCAGGCGCATGCGCACAAGCCCGCCGGCAACCGTTGCTTCGGCCAGCGTGGCCTCGATCCGGTTGGCGCGCGTCTGGAGTGTCAGGGCGACCTTGCCAAGGGTGAGATCGTGAATGACGACGCTGTCAGCGGACAGCCTGAGATCGATGTTGGCGGCGAGAATCGACTCCGAATCGACTGCCGCGCGGTTCCAGTTGCGATCCTCGCTGCGCATCCGGGTCAGCGGTGCGAACACCGGTGTCAGGTCCGCCCGTTCGCCGGCCAGCGTCGTCGAGACATTCCAGCGCGCGCCGTCATGGCGCAGGGTCGCGGCACCGTCGAACCGGTCGCGCCCGAACAGCACCTTGAGCTCGGACAGGTTGACGCCCCGGTCATTGAAATCCAGCTGGCCGGCAAGCTCGACCGGCGGCAGGGCGGCGATGCCCATGCGCTGGAAGGCCTGCGCGTAGGGCGGCTGTCCCTTGGCCCCGGCGCGGACCAGCAAGGCACCGTTCAGCGCCATCTTGCTATGCAGGCTGCCCTTGCCGTCGAACTCGACCGCGAGCCCCGGCGTCCACAGGCTGAACGCGATGTTCTCGACCAGTTCTTTGGCAATCGCGTTCGGCGAGGCACCACGAAATGTCAGGCGGATGTCCTCGTTGTTGCGATTGGCGCTGGCGGTCAGGCTGACCGGCGCATCACGATGGGGCAGGGACAGCCGGAGCCGCAGATTGTCATAGCGCTCGATCCTGCTGTCAGCCCGGCTGCGCAGGGCGAGTGTCCCACGGTCGATGGTGATCTGCGTCAGGCCGTTCAGCGGCGTTGCCGCGAGCAGCGGCCCACTGGAGCGGACGAGCCTGTCCGACAGCGCGCGGAAGCCCGAGGCGCTGGCTGCCGGCTCATCAAGGGTGATGTAAGGCGCTGTCAGCGTGAGGCCGACGGCCTTGGCGTTGCCGCTCATGAGCGGGCCGGTCTTGAGATCGATCGTTGCGACCGGGACGGTGATCTCCGGTCCGCCTGACGCAAGGGCAAGGCTGACGTCCGACAGCTGGAGATGCGGTTGTGGCAGCAGCGCCAGACGCGCCGATCCGACGGACAGCCGCTCGGCATTGAGGGTGAGGGCGATTCGCCGCAGCGCGTCGTCGCGGAACGCCCCGTCCGGCACCGACCATGGCACCACACCGGCCAGCACGATCGCCAGCATCAACGATGCTGCGATGGCCAGAAGGGTGCGTGGCAGGCGGGATATGCGCACGGGGCCGTTGCTCCTTGGCGGCAGGATCACATCGGGCGCGACGGACGCCTGTGCGGG
>CALCZO010000306.1 GCA_937903315.1 uncultured Alphaproteobacteria bacterium | reverse complement strand
TGCCGATGCGGATGGCCGCCTCGGTATCGTTGGTGAACAGCGCCGCGGTCAGGCCGTAGCGGCTGTCGTTCATCAGGCTGATGGCCTCGGCGTCGTCCCTGACCGGCATGATGCCGATGACCGGGCCGAAGGTCTCCTCGCTCATCACCAGCATCGCGTGATCGACGGCGGTGAAGATCTGCGGCGCGAGATACGGCGTTCCCGCCCTGTCGGCGGCAAAGGCACGCGGATCGAGGTGGGCCCTGGCGCCGCGCGCCAGCGCATCGTCATTGTGCCGGCGCACGGTCTCGGCCAGACGCAGCTGGGCCATCGGCCCCAGCGTCGTCGCCGGATCGAGCGGATTGCCCAGAACGTAGCTGCCGGTCAGCGCCACCGCGTCGGCGACGAACCGGTCATAGACATCGGCATGGACATAGACCCGCTCGATGCCGCAGCAGCACTGGCCGGAATTGAAGAACGCGGCATCAACCACCGTCTCGACTGCGTGGGCGAGGTCCGCATCGGGGCGGACATAGGCCGGATCCTTGCCGCCGAGTTCCAGCCCGATCGACGCGAACGTGCCGGCCGCTGCCCGCTCGATCGCCCGCCCTGCCTCGACCGAGCCGGTGAAGGCAATGTGATCGACGGCACCGGAGGCGATCAGCCGCGAAGTGTCCTCATGGCCCATCACCAGTGTGCGGAACAGGCCCGGCGGCAGGCCCGCCGCATCCGCCGCCCTCTGGAAGCGCGCGCCGACAAGGATGGTCTGCGCAGCATGCTTGAGCAGCACCGCATTGCCGGCCATCAGCGCGGGGACGACAGAATTGACGGCGGTCAGATACGGATAGTTCCATGGCGCGACGACGAGAACGAGGCCGACCGGTTCGCGCGCGATGAACCGGGTGAAACCGGCTTTCGCTGCCGGCTCGACCGGCTTCAGCGCCTCGGCGGCAATGTCGATCATATGGCGGGCGCGCTCGGCAAACCCGTTGAGTTCGCCCCCTGCATAGCGGATCGGCCGGCCCATCTGGCGGGTGATCTCGGGGCCGATGTCCTCGCCCATCGCCAGCATCGCCTCGACGAAGCGGGTCATGATCGCGGCACGTCCGGCGACCGGCACGGCCCGCCACTCTTTCTGTGCCGCGCGGGCAGCGGCCACTGCCGCCGCGATCTCGCCGGCGCTGGCCGTCTTGAGGCGCACGACCTCACTGCCGTCGATCGGAGAGATGCAGACAATCTCGCTCATGGCGCTCTCAATAGCGTTCGAAACCGCGGAACAATTCCCAATCCGTCACCTTGCGGTCGAATTCGGCCTGCTCCCAGCGGGCGGTATGGACGTAATGGTCAATGACGTCATCGCCGAGAGCGCCGCGCAGGAATTTTGAGCGGTCCATCGTCTCGGTCGCCTCGCGCAGCGTTTTCGGCACCTCGGTCAGGCGCTTGCCGCCATAGGCATCGCCCGCATGGGGCGGTCCAAGCTCCAGCTTTTCGTCGATGCCGGCCAGGCCGGCGGCGATCAGCGCGGCGAAGGCGAGATAGGGGTTGAGGTCAGCGCCGCCGATCCGGCATTCCATGCGGATGGCTTTCGTCCCCTCGCCGCAGAGGCGGAAGCCCGCCGTGCGGTTGTCCCGGCTCCATACCGCCTTGGTCGGGGCAAAGGTACCGGCCATGAACCGCTTGTAGGAATTGATGTAGGGCGCCAGGAACCAGGTGATGTCGCGGGCATATCTGATCTGCCCGGCGGTAAATGCACGCATCAGCGCCGACATGCCATGGGGTTGGCTCTTGTCCAGAAACAGCGGTGTCTTGCCGGCCGCATCCCACAGCGAGGCATGGACATGCGACGACGAGCCGGCCAGATCGGCCCGCCACTTGGCCATGAACGTCACGGCCTTGCCCTTGGACCAGGCGATCTCCTTGACCGCGTTCTTGATGATCACATGCCGGTCGGCCATGGTCAGTGCATCGGCATAGCGGACGTTGATTTCCTCCTGCCCCGGTCCCCACTCGCCCTTGGAGTTCTCGACCGGGATGCCCGCCCCGGCAAGGCCGAGACGGACCGCGCGCATCACATCCTCCTCCTTGCTGGTCTGGAGAATGTGATAGTCCTCGATGTATTCGCCGGCGGTTTTCGGCGCGTGGTAGCGCTTGGCGCGGATCGCCTCATAGCTCTCGTCGAACAGGTAGAATTCGAGTTCCGAGGCGAGATACGCCGTCATGCCCCGTTCGGCGAGGCGGGCAACCTGCCGCTTGAGGATGGCGCGCGGGGAATGCGCGACGTCATGGTGGTGGTGATCGAGCACATCGCACAGCACCAGCGCAGTGCCCTCCAGCCATGGCAGGCGGCGCAGTGTGGCCATGTCGGGCTTGAGGACGAAATCGCCGTAGCCCTTGTCCCAGCTGGCCGCCTTGTAGCCGGGCACCGGCTCCATGTCGATGTCATCGGCAAGCAGGTAGTCGCAGGCATGGGTTTCCTCATGCCCGCCGTTCACGAAAAACTCGGCGTGGAACCGCTTGCCGATCAGCCGGCCCTGCATGTCGGTCATGCAGACCACGACCGTGTCGATCCGGCCGGCCGCCACCTCCGCCTTCAGCGTCTCGAAATCCAGCATGCCCTGCATTGTCAGTGCCTCCCCCCGCTACCTTCGGCGGGGCTGGCGTCATCGTCAATAGGGCTGGACCGAACTATCAGCCGGCTTATCGTCTCAGCCCGGAGTCATCGCCCACGGGCCGTGGTGCGCTCCGGGCCGGTCGGTCCGCTCAAAGCCGTGCGCGCCGAAGAAATCGCGCTGGCCCTGGATCATGTCTGCCGTCGTGCGCGCCATCCGCATCGTATCGAAATACGACAGGCCGGCAGCAAGCGCCGGCACCGGCAGGGCGGCCAGTGCGCCCGCCGCCACCACCTGCCGCAACGCCGCCTCGCCCTTGACCAGCATGGCGGTGAACGGCTCGGAATGCATCAGGTTGCGCTCGGGGGCGACCTCGAGCGCGCGGGCCATATCGCCCAGCATGGTCGAGCGGATGATGCAGCCGGCGCGCCAGATGCGCGCGATCTCGGGCAGCGGCAGCGCCCAGCCCTGATCGGCGGCAGCTGCGGTGATCAGGGCGAAGCCTTGCGCGTAGCACAGGATCTTGCCGGCGATCAGTGCCTGTTCGAGCGCCTCGATGGTCACGTCCGGGCGGATGGGATTGCGCGCGCCGAAGATGGCTTCGCCGGCCTTTCGCGCCTCCAGCGCGGCCGACAGGTTGCGCGCGGCAACCGCCGCCTCGATCGCCGAGACCGGCGCGCCGAGATGCTGCGCCTCGATCACGGTCCAGCGGCCCGTGCCCTTCTGCCCGGCGCGGTCGAGGATGATGTCGAGCATCGGCTTACCGGTGGCGGCGTCGGTCGCGCGGGCCACGGCGGCGGAAATCTCGATCAGGTAGGAGTTGAGCACGCCCTCGTTCCAGCGGGCGAAGACATCGCCGATGGCGCGCGCCTCCATGCCCAGCCCGTCGCGCATCACGCCGTAGACCTCGGCGATCATCTGCATGTCGGCGTATTCGATGCCGTTGTGCACGGTCTTCACAAAATGCCCGGCGCCGGTCTCGCCCATCCGGGCGGCGCAGGCCTCGCCCTTGTACTGCGCGGCAATCGCGCGGAACACCGGGGCCACCCGGTCCCACGCGCCCTGCGGCCCGCCGGCCATGACGGAGGGGCCGTGACGCGCGCCCTCCTCGCCGCCCGAGACGCCGATGCCGAGAAAGCGCCAGCCCTGTGCATCGGCCTCGGCCATGCGGCGGTTGGTGTCGCGGAAATTGGCGTTGCCGGCGTCGATGATGATGTCGCCCGGCCCGAGCAGCGGGCGCAGCGCGGCGATCTGGCTATCGACGCCGGCGCCGGCGGTGACCATCAGGATGATCGCGCGCGGCGCGCGGATGGCGGCCACCAGCGCTTCAAGCGTCTCGCAGGGCACGACATTGCCGGACAGGACGCCGGCGCCCTTGTGAAAGCTGTGCGTCTTTTCCACCGTGCGGTTGAACACGGCGACGGGAAAGCCCTTCTCGGCGATGTTGAGCGCCAGCGCCGCGCCCATGGTGCCAAGGCCGATGAGGCCGATCTCTGCTTGCGCCTGCGCCACGTCCGTCATCCTTCCCGGTTTTGATCTCCTGACCCGGATACCACGAACCACGGCGTTGGGAACAGGGCGCAGACATCAGGCAACATGACAACGACGCCCTTTGCGCGGGATGCAAAATGTGTATGAGAAAGCAGGGCTGCGGACGGTTGCCGCGGCAGGAAGGAACGGCCGACAATGGCGCTCGTGACGGCTCAATCGCTCTCCCCTGCCGAGTGGAATGCCCGTTTGATGGTGGTTATGGGGGTATCCGGCTGCGGCAAGTCGAGCGTCGGGCAGGGGCTCGCCGATGCGCTCGGCGGCCATTTCCATGACGGCGATTCCTACCACCCCGCCGCCAACATCGAGAAAATGAGCCGGGGCGAGCCACTGACCGATGCCGACCGCTGGCCGTGGCTCGAATCGCTGGCCCGCGGGCTTGCCGCCGAGGCCGGCATCGCCATCGGCGGCTGTTCGGCGCTCAGGCGCGCCTATCGCGACCGCATCCGTGCGACCGCCGGCGAGCCGGTGCTGTTCATCCA
>CALCZO010000305.1 GCA_937903315.1 uncultured Alphaproteobacteria bacterium | reverse complement strand
AGAACACGACGAAGAACACCAGCGTGAAGCCGAGCGCCACCTTCGACCAGATGCCAAGGCCGAACCACAGCGCGAAGATCGGCGCCAGCACCACGCGCGGCAACGCGTTGATCATCTTGACGTAAGGGTCGAAAATCGCGGCAATCAGCGGCTGGCGTGCAAACCAGAAGCCGATCACGATGCCGGCACCGGCGCCGACCAGAAAGGCGAGGACCGTCTCGACCAGCGTGATGCCGAGATGCTTCCAGATCGACCCGTCGACAAACACCTTGATCGTGCGGCTGAACACCTCGAGCGGGGTCGAGAAGAAGAACTGCATCGTCTTGGGATTGCCGAACCAGCCCGACGTGCTGACAAGTTGCCACAGGCCGATGGCGACGACGGCGACGAGAAGCTGGAGAACGAGCAGGCGGGTCTTGCCGATCATGCCGCCTCCTCCGGGCCATAGGTCTTGCGGACCTCGTCGCGCAGCACGTCCCAGATCTCCTTGTGCAGGCGGTGGAAGCGCGCATCGTTGCGGATTTCGCCAAGGTCGCGCGGCCGTTCGATGTCGATGGCAAAATCGCCGATGATCCGCGACTGCGGCCCCGCCGACATCACCAGCACCCGGTCCGACAGGCCGATGGCCTCGTCAAGATCGTGCGTGACGAACATCACGGCCTTGCGGTCCGCCTGCCAGAGATGGCTCAGCAACTCGCCCATGATCAGCCGCGTCTGCGCATCAAGCGGTCCGAACGGCTCATCCATCAGCAGGATTTTCGGCCCTCGCACCAGCACCTGCGCCAGCGCGACGCGCTTCTTCTGCCCGCCGGAGAGTTGGTGCGGATAGCGCTCGCCGAAGGCTTTCAGCCCGACACTCACCAGCATCGCCTGTGATCGCGCCACCGCCTCGTCCCGCGCCACGCCCTGCACCTCAAGCCCGATGGCGACATTGTCGAGCGCGCTCTTCCACGGCATCAGCGCGTCCTGCTGGAACAGGTAGCCGGCGCGGCTGTTGATCCCGGCCAGCGTCTCGCCATAGATCGATGCCGTGCCGGTCGTCGGCGCCGCAAGCCCGGCTGCAACATTCAGCAGCGTGGATTTGCCACAGCCGGTCGGCCCGACGATCGAGACAAACGCCCCGTCCGCCACCTCGACATCGACCGGTGCGACCGCGTCGTAGCGGCCTCCGCCGGCAAGCACATAGGAAATCGATACCGAACTCAATCGTATCGCCGTCGTACCGTCCACGTCCCCTCCTTACGGCACTGTGATGTCGCAGACCACGGGACAGTGATCGGACGCTTTTGGCCGGTCCCACCCCACGCGCGGGAACCGTACTCCCTGATGGCGAACCGCACGGTGCGGCTGCCCCATGCGGATGATTTCCGGCACCATATCCGGATTGGCGGCTGCCAGCGCGGGCGACAGCAACAGAAAATCGAGCTGGGCGTACTGATCCTCGGGACCATGATAGCTGGTCCAGCGATCCTCCGGCGCCCGCCGGCGCACGACATTGTCGCAAAACCCGTCGGCAATCAACGGGTCGAGTGCGCCCGGCACCAGACGGCCATTGTCGTCGACCACAGGCAGCCCGTCAATTTCGACATAGTCATTGAGATCGCCCGCGATGATCCAGTTTGCCTCATCGGCGCGGCGGCCGAACCGCTCCTCGATGATCCGCCGCACCGCCAGCGCTTCGGCGCGGCGATACAGCCGCGTGGTGTCGCGACCCGGATGCATCGACTTGAAATGGCAGGTGTAGATCGTCAGCGGCCGGCCATTCAGCCTGATATCGATTTCGAGGCAGTCCCGCATGAACACCCGCTCGTTTGGGTTGAGCCGCCGCTCGCGGCCGCCGGCACGATCACGATAGCCGCGCAACTCGTCGGTCCAGACGCCCAGTTCATGAAAGGTGCGGTGCGCATGGGTCCTGATGCTGACCGGGATCTTCGACATCACCGCAACATCGATTCCCCGGCCGTCATTGCCCTCCGAGACCACGCGCCAGTCGTAATAATGCCGCTGGTCGATGGCATGCAGCGCGCCTTCGTCAAGCGGTTGCGCTCGCCTCAGCGTCGCCTGCCGCAGCGCCCGCTTTTCCGCGGCAACCGCCGGCTCGATCAGCCGCTTGAGATAGCGCTGATAGAAGACCTCAAGCGCATCCTTGTTGTCGACTTCCTGGAGACAGACGACATCAGCCCGTGCCGCGTGCAGCGCCAGAGCCGTCAGTTGCCGCTTGTCGTCGCTCGCCGCCGCCTCGACAATCCGCCGCGCCAGCTTCAACTCGCCCGGGTCATCAAACGTGTAGTTGCCGATCAGCCGGTCATCGGCAGGCATATCGTCGGCAAAGGCCAGCCGCGAGAACAGGTTCTCGACGTTGAAGGTTGCGATGCGGATAGTCTTGCGGCTGTCGGTCATCGCCCCTCCGGAAAACAGGGGGCGACTGTGACGGACGTTCGCCTCCAGCGCAAGCCGTGGTCCACGACATGAAAAAGCCCCGGCAGACCGGGGCTCTTGCACCCTCGTCGCAAGGCGGACCGGACTAACCCGATCCGTCCGGACACCACTCAGCCGTGGCTCAGTTGCGGGCCTTGTCGACCAGCTTGTTCTTGGCGATCCCGAAAGGACCGGGAGAAGCCCGGTCCGTCCGTTGACGATCAATAGCCGATCAGTTGCGGGCCTTGTCGACCAGCTTGTTCTTGGCGATCCACGGCATCATGCCGCGCAGCTTCTCGCCGACTTCCTCGATGCCATGGGCGTCGTTGTTGCGGCGGATCGCCTTGAAGCGGGCCATGCCGGCGCGATATTCCTGCATCCATTCCGAGGTGAACTTGCCGTTCTGGATGTCGGAGAGGACGCGCTTCAT
>CALCZO010000304.1 GCA_937903315.1 uncultured Alphaproteobacteria bacterium | reverse complement strand
CGATGACGGTCGCCTTGAACGGTCGCGTCTTTCGGTCCGGCGCTCATGAACCTCCTGCTCATCGACAATTACGACAGCTTCACCTTCAACCTCGTGCATCTGTTCGGATCGCTCGGGGCCGAGGTCGCGGTGCATCGCAACGATGCGATCACGGTTGAGGCGGTGATGGCGGCAAGGCCCGATGCGCTGGTGCTCTCGCCCGGCCCCTGTACGCCGAACGAGGCCGGCATCATGCTCGACCTGATCGCGGCGGCGGCGGGCACATTGCCGATGTTCGGCGTCTGCCTCGGCCATCAGGCGATCGGGCAGGCTTTCGGCGGCACGGTGGTGCGGGCGCCGGCGCCGATGCACGGCAAGGTCTCCAGCGTGCGCCACAGCGGGCGCGGGCTGTTCCGCGGGCTGAACGGGCCGTTCGAAGCGGCGCGGTATCATTCCCTGGTGGTGGAGCGGGCAAGCCTTTCCCCCGAGTTCACCATCGAGGCCGAAGCGGACGACGGGCTGATCATGGCCGCAGCGCACCGCACCCTGCCGATCCACGGCGTGCAGTTCCACCCCGAAAGCATCGCCTCCGAGCATGGCGCGCTGCTGTGCCGGAACTTCCTCGATCTCGCCGCTGAATGGACGAAACGCAAGACCGACGGCTGACGGGGCGTCAGGACGGGCTTGTCCCGCTCCCCGGCGGCTTGTAACACAGCCAAGACCGTGCAGGCCCGCCGGAGGCGGGGTTGACGCGCAACATCCGGAGTTCTGCCGCGTGGACAGTTTCAAGCCGCTCATCGCCAAGGTCGCCGCCGGCGCCTCGCTCAGCCGGGACGAGGCCTTCGTCGCCTTCTCGCAACTGCTGTCGGGCGAGGCCACGCCGTCGCAGACCGGCGCGTTCCTGATGGCGCTGCGCGTGCGCGGCGAGACGGTCGAGGAAATCGAGGGCGCGGTTTCGGCGATGCGGGCGAAGATGGTGCCGGTTGTGGCCCCGCCCGGAGCGATCGATGTGGTCGGCACCGGAGGCGATGCCTCGGGTTCGTGGAATGTCTCGACGCTGGCCGGGATCATCGTGGCGGCCTGCGGCGTGCCGGTGGCCAAGCACGGCAACCGCGCCGCCTCGTCGAAATCGGGCGCGGCGGATGTGTTGCAGGCGGTCGGCGTCAAGGTCGGCGTTGCGCCCGAGGTGGTCAGCGCGTCGATCGCGGCCTGCGGGTTCGGGTTCATGATGGCACCGGCGCATCATCCCTCGATGCGCCATGTCGGGCCGGTACGGGTCGAACTCGGCACGCGGACGATCTTCAACCTGCTTGGCCCGCTCGCCAACCCCGCCAGCGTCAAGCGGCTGCTGATCGGCGTGTTCTCGCCCGCGTGGCTGGAGCCGGTGGCCGAAACGCTGCGCAGCCTCGGCACGGAACGGGCGTGGGTCATCCATGGGTCGGACGGGCTGGACGAGATCACCACCACCGGCCCGACCGAGGCGATCAGCCTCGAGAACGGCACGCTGACCGCGTTCACGATCACGCCCGAGGAGGCCGGGCTGGCCCGCGCGCATCCGGCGGACCTCAAGGGTGGCGATCCGGCCCGCAACGCCGAGGCGCTGCGCGAGGTGCTGGCCGGCGGCAGAACCGCCTACCGCGACATCGCGATCCTCAATGCAGCCGGCGCCCTCGTCGTCGCCGGCAGGGCCGCAACGCTGAAGGACGGCGCGGCGCTGGCCGCCGCCGCGATCGACAGCGGCAGGGCCCGCGCCGTGCTCGACAGGACGATTGCCGCGACCAATGCGGAAGGGTGAGGCATGACCGACATCCTCGCCAGAATCGAAGTGACCAAGCGGGCGGAAATTGCCGCCGCAAAGAGTGCCGTGCCGCAGGCAGAGATCGAGCGGCGTGCCGCCCTCGCCGCGCCGCCGCGCGGCTTCATCCATGCGCTTGAAGCCGCCCATGCGAAAGGCCGCTACGGGCTGATCGCCGAAATCAAGAAAGCCAGCCCGTCGAAAGGGTTGATCCGCGCCGATTTTGACCCGCCGGCGCTGGCCCGCGCCTATGCGGCGGGCGGGGCGGCCTGTCTCTCCGTGCTGACCGATGCGCCGTGGTTCCAGGGCGCGGATGCGTATCTGGTGGCGGCGCGCGCCGCGGTGGACCTGCCCTGCATCCGCAAGGATTTTCTCTACGAGCCGTATCAGGTGTTCGAATCGCGGGCGCTGGGCGCCGATTGCATCCTGATCATCATGGCCGGCGTGACCGACGCCGAGGCGCGTGCCCTGCTCGATACCGCGCATGCGCTCGGCATGGATGCGCTGGTCGAGGTGCATGACGGCGACGAACTGACCCGCGCCCTCGCCCTGCCCGGCGTCCGGATGATCGGCATCAACAACCGCAACCTGCGCACGTTCGAGGTGTCGCTGGCGACCTCGGAAGCGCTCGCGCCGCGCATTCCGGACGGGCTGCTGATCGTCGGCGAGAGCGGCATTTTCACCCATGACGACTGCCTGCGGCTGGCGGCTGTCGGTATCCACACCTTCCTCGTCGGCGAAAGCCTGATGCGGCAGGATGATGTCACCGCAGCGACCCGCGCTTTGCTGGGGCTGGCGGCATGAGCGGGCTGACCCATCTCAACGCCGCGGGCGAGGCGGCGATGGTCGATGTCGCCGGCAAGGCCGTGACCGAACGCGTGGCGGTTGCCGAGGGCCGCGTCGTCATGGCTCCCGCGACGCTGGCGATGATCCGCGACGGTGCGGCGAAAAAGGGCGATGTCATCGCCACCGCCCGCATCGCCGGCATCATGGCCGCCAAACGGACGCATGAGCTGATCCCGCTCTGCCATCCGCTGATGATCAGCAAGGTTGCGGTCGATTTTGCCTTCGAGGACACCGGCATCCGCGTCACCGCGACGGTCAAGGTTGCCGGGCAGACGGGCGTCGAGATGGAGGCGCTGACCGCCGTCTCGGTTGCCTGCCTGACGATCTACGACATGGCCAAGGCGGTCGAGAAGGGCATGCGGATCGAGGACATCCGGCTGGTCGAGAAGATCGGCGGCAAGAGCGGCCACTGGCAGGCGGAGGCCGGCTGATGGCGGACGGGCTGCTTCCCGTTGCGGATGCTCTGGCGCGCATTCTGGCCGATGTGCCGCCGATGCCGGCCGAAACGGTACCGATCGCTGAGGCGCGGGGCCGGACGCTGGCCGCCGACTGCGCCGCACGGCGGACCCAGCCGCCCTTCCCCACCACGGCGATGGATGGCTATGCGGTGCGCGGGAGCGATGTCGCCACGGCAGGCGCGCGGCTGAGGCTGATCGGCGAAAGTGCGGCGGGTCATGGCTTTGCCGGGCGCGTCAATCCGGGCGAGGCCGTGCGGATCTTCACCGGCGCGCCGCTGCCCGAGGGGGCGGACACCATCCTCATTCAGGAGCACGCGCGGGCTGACGGCGCCGCCATCGTCACCACCGAAGCGGCAGCGACGGGGCTGTTCATCCGCCGTGCGGGGCTCGATTTTGCTGAAGGACAGGTGTTGCTCGCCGCCGGGCGGCGGCTGGGCGCGACCGAACTCGGCCTTGCGGCGGCGATGAACCACGCGGCGCTCGCGGTGCGCCGGCGCCCGCGCGTCGGCATTCTGGCAACCGGCGACGAACTGGTGATGCCGGGCGAGACACCGGGGCCGGACCAGATTGTCGCCTCCAACAACCTTGCGGTTGCCGCTGCGGTGGAGGCGGCGGGCGGCGAAGCTGTGATGCTCGGCATCGCGGCCGACACGTTCGGCGCGCTCGAAGCCTCGATCGCCGATGCGCGCGCCCACGCGGTCGATATTCTCGTGACCATCGGCGGGGCCTCGGTCGGTGATCACGATCTCGTCCAGTCCGCGCTGGCGCGCGAGGGCATGACGCTCGGCTTCTGGCGCATTGCCATGCGGCCCGGCAAACCGCTGATGTTCGGCACGCTGGGCGGCATGCGCCTGCTTGGCCTGCCCGGCAATCCGGTGTCGTCGATCGTCTGCGCGCTGATCTTCCTGCGGCCGCTGATCCGCGCGATGCTCGGCCAGCCCGATGCGGGGGCAGACGAGACCAGACCGGCGCGGCTCGGCGCGGCGATGAAGGCCAACGACGAGCGGCAGGACTATGTCCGCGCGCGGATCACCGGCGAGGATGGCGGCGTGCCGGTCGTCGCGCCGCATGCGCGGCAGGATTCGTCGATGCTGTCGACCCTGGCCGCCTCCGACGCGCTGATCATCCGAGCGCCGCATGCACCGGACGCGGCGGCCGGGATGCCCTGCCGAATTCTGCCGCTCAACCTGCTCGACGGCTGAACCGACGAAAACACTTGTGGAACTAACTGGGAACATGCTAACGTGTTCTTGGTTTGTTTGGAATCGTTTTTGTCCTGAGTCCCGCATGCGGGACCGGAAGGCAGGGGCCGGATGCTGACGAAAAAGCAGAGCGAATTGTTGCGCTTCATTCAGGAGCGTCTGGCCGAAAGTGGCGTGCCGCCGTCCTTCGACGAAATGAAGGATGCGCTCGATCTCAAGTCGAAATCCGGCATTCACCGGCTGATCCTGGCGCTGGAAGAGCGCGGCTTCATCCGTCGCCTGCCCAATCGGGCGCGGGCGATCGAGGTGCTGCGCCTGCCTGATTCGACCGGCGGCGGTGCCCGTCCGGGGCGGCAGCGGTTCAGCCCGAGCGTGATTGAGGGCGATCTGGGCCGGGTGCGCGCGCCCTCGCCCGCCCCTGCCCCGTCCTATGAGGACGAGGTGCGGTCTGTGATGGTGCCGGTGATGGGGCGGATCGCGGCGGGTACGCCGATCTCGGCGATCCAGAACCGCAGTCATACGATCAACATCTCGCCCGATTTCCTGTCGCATGGCGAACATTTCGCACTGGAAATCCGCGGCGATTCGATGATCGAGGCCGGAATTTTCGACGGTGATACGGTCATCGTGCGGCGGCAGGATTCGGCGGACAACGGCGATATCGTCGTGGCACTGATCGACGACGAGGAAGCGACGCTGAAGCGACTGCGCCGCAAGGGCACGTCGATCGCGCTGGAAGCGGCCAATCCCGCCTATGAGACGCGCGTTCTCGGGCCGGATCGGGTGCGCATTCAGGGCAAGCTGATCAGCCTGATCCGGCGCTATTGAGGGTCGCTGTCGGGGTCCCACGGGGTCCGCGCGGGCAGGTCGGGCGCGGGCGCAGCGGTGGTGGCCGGTGGCGTTGTGGCAGGCGGGCGGGCTGAAGGCACCGCAGGGTGCCATGGCCGGTCGTACCGGGCATTGCGGTGGACGTCATGGTGCAGGCTGTCACCGCGGAGTGTGATGGTCGTTGCGCCGTGGGTGCGGAAAAAATCGCGGTCGTAGATCTCGGCGCGGTCCCGGCACCAGAGGGGTGCGGCCAGCGGCGTGATGATGATGGTGGCGCGGACGCAGTCTTCTTCA
>CALCZO010000303.1 GCA_937903315.1 uncultured Alphaproteobacteria bacterium | reverse complement strand
AACGGCTCGACCGGCTGACCGCGACACGGATTGTGCAGGGCCTGCATGACGATCCCTTCGCCGTGCTTGGACCCCACCGGGTCGGTCGCGCCACCGTCCTGCGCGCCTTTGTGCCGACGGCAGGAGCCGTAACGGTGACGACGCTCGACGGCAAGCCACTCGGCATGCTGGAGCGCACCCATCCCGATGGGCTGTTCGAGGGCCGGATTACCGGCGCGCGGGCCGGCCATGGGCCGCTGCGGCTGGAAGCCACAGGCACTGCGGGCGCCTGGGCGTTCGTCGATCCCTACTCCTTTGCCCCGGTTCTTGGTTCGCTCGATGAATATTATGCGGCCGAAGGCACCCATCTCAGGCTGTTCGATAAGCTGGGCGCGCATGTCCTGACCCATCAGGGCGTGCGCGGAACCCATTTCGCCGTCTGGGCGCCCAACGCGCGCCGCGTTTCCGTGGTTGGCGATTTCAACCAGTGGGACGGCCGACGCCACCAGATGCGGCGACGGATCGGCGCCGGGCTGTGGGACATTTTCATGCCCGATGTCGCCGAGGGCGTGCGTTACAAGTTCGAGGTTGTCGGCGCTGACGGGCACCTGCACCTGAAAAGCGATCCCTACGCCTTCGCCGCCGAACTGCGGCCGGCCAACGCCTCGATCATCGCCGACATCGATCATTTCGTCTGGTCCGACGCCGCGCACATGGCCCACCGTGCCAGCCTCGATCCGCGCCGTGTGCCGATGTCGATCTACGAGGTCCATGCCGGCTCATGGCGGCGCGGGCCGGACGATGGCTTTCTGTCCTACGATGATCTGGCCGACCAGCTCATCGCCTATGTCGTCGACCGCAGGTTCACCCATATCGAATTCCTGCCGATGTCGGAGCACCCTTATGATCCGTCTTGGGGCTATCAGCCAACGGGGCTGTTCGCGCCTACAGCGCGCTTTGGCACACCGGAGGGCTTCGCCCGCTTTGTCGACCGGGCGCACGCCGCCGGCATCGGCGTCATCCTCGACTGGGTGCCGGCGCATTTCCCGACCGATGCACACGGCCTCGCCCGGTTCGACGGCACCGCGCTCTATGAACACGAGGACCCCCGTCAGGGATTCCACCCCGACTGGAACACCGCGATCTACAACTTCGGCCGCGCCGAAGTCTCGGCCTTCCTGATCAACAACGCGCTGTTCTGGCTGGAAAAATACCACATTGACGGTCTGCGCGTCGATGCCGTGGCCTCGATGCTGTATCTCGATTACTCGCGCAAGCACGGGGAGTGGATTCCCAACCGCGAAGGCGGGCGCGAGAACCTCGACGCCATCGCCTTCCTGCGCCGGCTCAACACCGTCGTCCATGCCCGCCACCCCGGCGTCCTGATGATCGCCGAGGAATCGACGTCCTTTCCGGGTGTGTCCCAACCTGTCCATCTCGGCGGCCTCGGCTTCGGCTTCAAGTGGAACATGGGCTTCATGCACGACACGCTCGCCTATATGAAGCGCGATCCGGTGCACCGCCAGCATCACCACAACGACCTGACTTTCGGCCTGATCTACGCCTTTTCCGAAAACTTCGTCCTGCCTTACAGCCATGACGAGGTGGTGCACGGCAAGGCCTCGTTGCTGCACAAGATGGCCGGCGATGACTGGCAGAAATTCGCCAGCCTCAGGGCGCTCTATGGCTTCCTGTGGGGCTATCCGGGCAAGAAGCTCCTGTTCATGGGGCAGGAGTTCGGTCAGCGGCGCGAGTGGACCGAAGCGGCCTCGCTCGACTGGCATCTCACCGGCCACGCCCCGCATGGCGGCCTGTCCGATCTGGTGCGCGATCTGAACCGGCTCTACGCAGCCTTGCCCGCCCTTCATGCGCGCGATTGCGAGCCCGAAGGCTTTGAATGGCTGATGGTCGACGATGCAGCCCGCTCTGTAACCGCATTTCTGCGACGCGATGGCGCAGGCGGAATGGCTGCGGTCATCACCAATTTCACGCCCGTACCGCGCCCCGATTACCTGTTGCCGCTGCCGGCGGCGGGCCGATGGATCGAGAAAATCAATACCGACGCGCAGATCTACGGCGGCTCGGGCCTTGGCAATTGCGGAGCCGTCGTCGCCCAGCCGGCCCGGGGGAGTGCCCGGCCTGCCATGGCGCGGATGCTGCTGCCGCCGCTGGCGACCATCATTCTTGAATTTGAGTCGACTCCCGCAGCAAGTTAGGCTCAAGTCGGTCATATTCTATTCACCTTCGCGCTCCCATATGCGCGCCCGGCACCGGAGGGCCATGTCCATGTTTGATTCCAAGAAAATTCTCGACGCGCTGATCCAGGGCGCGGTTGCCCCGCAGGGCGGGCAGCAGGGTGGCGGCCTCGGCGGCCTGCTCGGGCAGGTCCTTGGCGGCGCCGGCCAGCAGGGTGCGCAGGGCCAGCAGGGCGGCGCCGGCGGTCTGGGCGATCTGCTCGGCCAGGTGCTCGGCGGTGCGCAGAACCGGCAGGCCGCACCCAGCCAGCCCGGCAGCGCCGGTGGCCTCGGCGATCTGCTCGGTCAGGTACTCGGCGGCGCGGGCCAGCAGGGCGGCGCGGCGGGTGGCCTCGGTGGCCTGCTCGGCGGCCTGCTTGGCGGCCAGCAGGCCGGTGCAGGACAGCAGCAGGCAGGCCCCGGCGGAATCGGTGATCTGCTCGGCTCGTTGCTCGGTCAGGCGACCGGTGGCGCCCGTGATGCGGCCCAGAGCGTCGATGCGGCGACCGGCGCGACCGACAAGCTCAGCCAGCTTATCGAGCAGGCGACCGGCAAGAAGCTGTCGCCCGACATGATGAGCCAGGTCCGTGACATGATCGAGCAGAACCAGCTCGGCGCCGGCGCAGTTGCCGGCGGCCTCGGCGGACTGCTGCTCGGCACCAAGTCGGGCCGGTCGATTACCGCGACGGCGGCCAAGCTCGGCGGCCTCGCGCTGATCGGCGGCCTCGCCTACAAGGCCTATCAGAACTATCTCGAAGGCAAGCCGCTGATCCAGCTTGGCGAGCCTGTTGCCGCCCCGCCGCGCAACTCGGCCTTCAACCCGAATGCCGGCGATCCGCAGCAGAACGCGACCCTGATGCTGCGCGGCATGATCGCGGCGGCCGCCGCCGACGGCAAGATCGACGAGAACGAGAAGAAGGCGATTTTCGGCCAGATGCAGGCCATCGGCGCCGCCGACAAGGAGGCGATCGCCTTCCTGAACAACGAGATCGCCAACCCCGCCGATGCCGCGACGCTGGCCGCCGAGGTGCAGGGTCCTGAACAGGCGACCGCGCTCTACACCGCCTGCACGCTGGCGATCAACGTCGATACGCGTGCCGAGCAGCGCTTCATGCTCGATCTGGCCGAGTCTCTCGGACTGGAAGAATCGCTGGTCGAACAGATCGAGGCGGCGACCGCCTCGGTGCGTGCGGCCTGATCACCGTACACGGACCGGATGTGGAAACGGCGGGGGGGAACCCCGCCGTTTTTATTACGCACCGACCATGCGCGGTCAGGCCTTGGCGTTCTCGATCAGGAACTTGCCGATCCGCTGCAGCGCCTTTTCGATGTTCGGCAGGCTGTTGGCATAGGACAGCCGGATGTAGCCTTCACCGTGAACGCCGAAATCCGGCCCGCCGATCGTCGCCACCCCGGCCTGCTCCAGCAGCGCGGAGGCGAGCGGCTTGGCCTTCCACCCGGTGTCCTTGATGTTGGGGAAGGCATAAAACGCGCCTTTGGGCGTGATGCAGGTGACGCCGGGAAGCTGGTTGAGCCCCTTGACCACCGCCTTGCGACGCGTGTCGAACTCCGCCACCATGCGGGCGACCGCGTCCTGCGGCCCGGTCAGCGCCTCCAGCCCCGCCCATTGCGCCGCCGCATTGACGCAGGAATAGGAATTGACCGCCAGCTTGCGTGCCGCCTCGAACGCGGCCTCCGGCCACACCGAATAGCCCATCCGCCATCCGGTCATCGCATAGGTCTTGGACCAGCCGTTGAGCAGGATCAGACGGTCGCGGATCTCGGGATAGGTCAGCAGGCACACGTGTTGCTCGCTGTCATAGGTCATCTGGTCATAGATTTCGTCCGACATGATCGCAACGCGCGGGAAATTGACGAGGCCGGCAACGAGCTTGTCGATTTCCGCCTTCGGCGTCACCCCGCCGGTCGGATTGGCCGGGGAGTTGACGATCAGCAGCCGCGTGCGCGGCGTGATCAGCCCCAGCGTCTCTTCGGCCGAGAAGGCAAAGCCGTTCTCCTCGCGGATCGGCACCGGAACCGGCGTCGCCCCGGTGAACTCGATCATCGAGCGGTAGATCGGAAAGCCCGGGTCGGGATAGAGGATCTCGACGCCCGGCTGGCCGAACATCAGGATCGCCATGAACATCGTCACCTTGCCGCCCGGCACGATCATCACCCGTTCGGGATTGACCGAAACGCCGAAGCGGCGATGGAGATCGCCCGCAACCGCCTCGCGCAGGGGCAGGATGCCGGTCGCCGGCGTATAGCCGTGGTGACCGTCGCGCAGCGCCTTGATCGCCGCCTCGACAATGTTCGGCGGGGTCGCGAAATCGGGCTGGCCGATGCCGAGATTGATGATGTCCTTGCCCTGGCGCTGCAATTCGGTGGCACGGGCAAGCACGGCAAAGGCGTTTTCCTCGCCGATACGGCCGAAGGCGGGGACGATGTCGAGCATGGAACACTCCGGAAAAAACAACGGGCGGGTCACTGACTTGTCTGATAACAGACAATTTGGTCTTGACCAGTTCGAAATGGCTCCTAGCCTGAGCCACCCCCGTGCGTCACGCACAAACGTTTGCAACATCGGGCCCGAGGCGGGCAGGAGAATATGTCATGGCGTCCAATTCCAAACCTACGGCAGCCAAGATCGCGCGGCTGCGGTCGCGGGCGTGGTTTGACAATCCGCACAACATCGACATGACCGCGCTCTACATCGAGCGGATGCTCAATTTCGGCATGACGGTCGAAGAGCTGCAATCGGGCAAGCCGATCATCGGAATCGCCCAGTCCGGCTCCGACATCGCGCCATGCAACCGCCACCATATCCAGCTGGCCCAGCGAACCAAGGAAGGCATCCGCGAGGCCGGCGGCATCGCGTTCGAATTCCCGCTGCATCCGATTCAGGAAACCGGCAAGCGCCCCACCGCCAGCCTTGACCGCAACCTGCAATATCTCAGCCTCGTCGAGGTGCTCTACGGCTACCCGCTCGACGCCGTCGTGCTGACCACCGGCTGCGACAAGACGACACCGGCCCAGATCATGGCCGCGGCGACCGTCGACATTCCGGCAATCGTCCTGTCGGGCGGGCCGATGCTCAACGGCTGGCACCATGGCGAGCGCACCGGCTCGGGCACCGTGGTCTGGAAGGCGCGCGAGCAGCTTGCCAAGGGCGAGATCAACCACAAGCAGTTCATCGAGATCGTCGGCTCGTCCGCCCCGTCAGTCGGCCATTGCAACACCATGGGCACGGCCTCGACCATGAACAGCCTTGCCGAGGCGCTGGGCATGTCGCTGCCCGGCTGCGCCGCGATTCCCGCGCCCCACCGCGACCGCCAGCAGATCGCCTACTGGACCGGCAAGCGCATCGTCGAGATGGTCTGGGAAGACCTGCGTCCGTCAAAAATCCTCACCCGCGAGGCGTTCGAGAACACGATTGTCGTCAATTCGGCGATCGGCGGATCGACCAACGCGCCGATCCACATCAACGCCATCGCCCGCCACATCGGCGTCAAGCTGAACAACGACGACTGGGAGACGATCGGCTACGATATCCCGCTGCTGGTCAACCTCCAGCCCGCCGGCGAATATCTCGGCGAGGAATACTACCGCGCCGGCGGCGTGCCCGCCGTGGTGGCCGAACTGGTCGCCAAGGGCAAGATCAAACCGGCGCTGACCGTGAACGGCAAGACCCTGCAGGAAAACTGCGAGGGCAGGTTCACCGAGGACCGCCGCGTCATCTTCGCCTATGACAAGCCGATGAGGAAATCCGCCGGCTTCCTCAACATGAAGGGCAACATCTTCGACAGCGCGATCATGAAGACCTCCGTCGTCTCGGAGGAATTCCGCACCCGATACCTGTCGAACCCCAGAGATCCGATGGCCTTCGAGGGCACGGCGGTCGTCTTCGACGGGCCGGAGGATTACCACAAGCGCGTCGACGATCCGACGCTCGGAATCACCGAGCATTCGATCCTGTTCATGCGGGGCACCGGGCCGGTCGGCTATCCCGGCGCGGCCGAAGTGGTCAACATGCGCGCGCCCGATTACCTTCTGAAAAAGGGCGTCACCGCCCTTCCCTGCATCGGCGACGGGCGCCAGTCCGGCACGTCGGGCTCGCCCTCGATCCTCAACGCCTCGCCCGAGGCGGCGACCGGCGGCGGCCTTGCGATCATCCGGACCGGCGACCGCGTCCGCGTCGATCTCGGCAAGCGCACCGTCAACATGCTGATTTCCGACGAAGAACTGGCTGCGCGTCGGGCGGAACTGAAGAAGAAGCCCTACAAGTTCCCCAAATCGCAGACACCGTGGCAGGAAATCCAGCGCGGCATCGTCGATGAACTCTCGCATGGCATGGTGCTCAAGCCGGCGGTCAAGTACCAGAAAATCGACAAGAAGCACGGCATCCCGCGCGACAACCACTGATCGGGCGTTGTGGCGACATCCATCGATGGCCGGGACATTCCCGGCCATCTGTGGTTATGCTGCCGGCCAGTGATGCTGCTCGAGCAATGCCATGACCGCTGATCTTTCGCGCTGGACCCCTGCCCTCCGTCCCGACGCCCGCACGCTGGAGGGCCGGCATTGCCGGCTGGAAAAGCTCGATGCCGCCCGGCATGGCGAGGATCTCTGGGCCGCCTTCGAGAACCACGACAGTCTGTGGGACTATCTCGGCTACGGCTCGTTTGCCGGCCGCGATGCCTTCTTTCAATGGCTCGCCGGCCGCGTGCCGTTGACCGATCCCCTGTCCTATGCCGTCATCGACCGGCAGGCGGACCGGGCGCTGGGCATCATCACGCTGATGGAAATCCGCCCGGACAGCGGGGTGATCGAGGTCGGCCACATCGTCTTCTCGCCCCAGTTGCAACGGACGCCGACCGCCACCGAGGCGATCGCGCTTGCCGGCCGGCATGTCTTCCGCGATCTTGGCTACCGCCGCTTCGAATGGAAGTGCAACGCCGCCAATGCCCCCTCGCGCCGCGCGGCGGAGCGATTCGGTTTCGTCGCGGAAGGCGTGTTCCGCCAGCATATGATCATCAAGGGGCGCAACCGCGACACGGCGTGGTTCTCGATCGTCGATCATGAATGGCCGCTGGTCGAACGGGCCTTCGACCGGTGGCTGGCGCCGGGAAATTTCGGCCCCCGCGGCGAGCAGAAGCTTGCCCTCTCGCAGATGACAGCCCGCCATCTTGAGGTCGGCGCCCTCAAGCTCGACCGGCTCGACATCACCGGCCATGCCGAGATCAAGGCGTTTCAGGAACTGGCCTACGCCCGCAACCGCGAGGTGCTTGGCGTCGAGCCGATTCCGCTCAAATGGAGCATGGAGAATATCTTCACAGCCACCGAGGTCTGGGGCGTGCGCGACCGGGACCGGCTGGTCGGCGTGCTCATCCTGCGCCCGCGCGAGGATGACCTCTACCTCGAAAGCGTCGCCACGCTGCCAGAGGTACAGGGCGGCGGCTATGGCAACGCCATGCTCTCGGCGACCGAGTTCCGCGCACTCGACTGGGGCTATCGCGCCATCCGCCTGATGACCGGCGAGGCGCTGGCCCGCAATGTCGACTGGTACAAGCGCAAGGATTTCAGGATCGAAGAGCTCGAACGCCTGCCCGACCGCAGCGTCGTCCACATGATCCGCCATATCCGGGACTGACCGATGCCAGCCACGATCCGCCGCGCCGGCGATACCGACCTGCCGGCGATCATTGGATTGCTCGCCGATGACGCGCTGGGTGCCGCCCGCGACGATGCGAGCCTCCCGCTCGATCCGGGCTATCGGCGTGCTTTCGCCGCCATCACCGGCGACCCGCGCCAGATATTCGCCGTCATGGACGACGATGGCGTGATCATCGGCTGCCTGCAGATCACGCTGATTCCCGGCCTGTCGCGCCGGGGCATGTGGCGGGGGCTGATCGAAAGCGTGCGAATCGCCTCGGCCCGGCGCGGGCAGGGGTTGGGCCGCCGTCTGTTTGAATGGGCAATCGAGGAGTGCCGGGCGCACGGTTGCGGCCTCGTGCAGCTCACCACCGACAAGAGCCGTCCGGATGCCTTGCGGTTCTATCGCTCGCTCGGCTTTATCGACAGTCACGAGGGGCTCAAGCGCCCGCTCTGATACCCGGACCCTTACGGCCGCGCCAGCGTCAGCGCTTCGCCCTGCCCCGGGCCCTTGTGCCATTGGCCCTTGCGGTCGCGCTCGAAGCTGAGCTTGCCGCGCGCACTGAGCAGCCACAATGTGCCGGCGGCAATCCGCCACTGGCCCGGCGAGAAAACCATCACGCCACGGTCGGCACAGCCATCATGAAGCCGCGCTTCGCCATCCTGTTCTTTCTTCGGCAACAGATCGATGGCACAGCCGGTATCCCGCCCGCCGCTCCGCACCAGCCGATAGGTCCCCGCAAGCTGACCCATCGCGACGCGGTCCGTCGCCGGCACCGGAAGACGCGCACGATCCTGCTCGGCCTTGACCGTGGCGGCAACGCCGGCGCGCGCGGCCACCGAAGGGCCCGCCATCGGCTTGAGCCTATATCCGCCAGCCGCACCGTCATCGGCGACAAGCACGTCGGCATCGCCATTGACCGGGAACACCAGCCGATCCGCACCTGATGCGGAGGTCAGGACGATCCGGAGCGCCGCACCGTCACCGCCCGTCTCCGCCCTCCAGCCGGCCACCTCCGCCAGCACCGGCAGGCTGCGTCGGCACGGCGGCGGGAAACCGACCGCCCGGCGTCCACCCTCCTCCGGCCTCAGCAGGATCAGGCAGCGCCGCGCGCCATCGGCGGTCGACAGGTCATAGCCCCCGGCAAGCGCCTTGGCATAGGGATCTGGCGGCGGACGCTTCGGCTGCCCGAACGCCGGCGAGTGCCACAGGGCCAGAAAAAGCACCGAACACGAAACAGCGGCGCGTGCGGTCATTCGGCGCGTTGACCGGCGCACGGCATCGTCACTGGCCGCGTGGCGGCCACGGCGTTTCGGCGACCGGCGTCAGCGGCGCACGGCCTTGCGCGATGGCCAGGACGTTGTCGACGACCAGTTGCCCCATGCGGTTGCGGGTGTGATGCGAGGCCGAGCCGACATGCGGCAGGAGAACCGCATTATCGAGATCGATCAACGCCTGCGGCACCTTCGGTTCGAACTCGAACACGTCGAGCCCGGCCCCGAGGATGGCGTTCTTGCCGAGCAGTTCGATCAGCGCCTGCTCGTCGACAACCGTGCCACGTGCCACATTGATCAGGATACCATCCGGGCCAAGCGCTTCAAGCACCGCCCGGTTGACGAGGTGATAGGTCGCCGCTCCACCGGGCAGGATCACCATCAGGATGTCGACGTCCCGCGCCATCGCGACGAGATCGCTGTAGTAGGGATAGGCGACATCGGCCTGCCGGTTGCGGCCATAATAGGCGACCTTGACCCCGAACGCCTCGGCACGCCGCGCGATCGCCTTGCCGATCCGCCCGAGGCCGACAATTCCCATCGTCCGCTCGCGCAGCGAGGCGCTGAGCGGATAGTGGCCGTCCTTCTCCCAGCGGCCGGCCCTGAGATAGCGCTCGGCCTGCGGCAGCTTGCGCACCGTCATCAGCAGCAGCCCCATCGCCGTGTCGGCAACTTCCTCGTTGAGCACATCAGGCGTGTTGGTGACGACGATGCCGCGCCGCGCGGCTGCGGCAGCATCGACCATGTCATAGCCGACGCCAAAGTTGGAAATGATCTTCAGATTGGGCAGACGGGCCATCAGCGCGTCGTCGATCTTGCTCCTGAAGCCGCCGACAAGGGCTTGGATCTTATGGCCATTCCGGTCGATGAACGCCTCGGCTTCCGGATCCTCCCACAGCTTGTGAGTCGGCAGGGCCCGTGACAGTCCATCGATGACGAGCGGCATCAGCGGACCATGAATCAAAACCTGAAAAGCAGTCACGGACATCGTTCTCCAGAAGGCGCAACAGTTTGTCGAAAAACCGTTTCGACTCTAGCGCGACGTCAAGATGTCTGACAACCCGTCTGGCAGGCGATTTCCTGGATTAATCGACGTCATCGGCATCCGTACTGTCAGCAAGACTGATCGAACCGAGCCCCTTGGCGACACGTTTGAGCAGCTTGCGCAGACGCTTGGCGTCCTTGCCGTCGAACAGTTCAGCCATCTCTGCTTCGACCGTCTCAAGCCGCTCGGCCAGCGCCTCTGCGCGGCGATGTCCCTCGCGCGACAGAACCAGCGTCATCTTGCGGGCATCCTCGGCATGGTCGCGACGCTCGATCAGCCCCTGGGCCGAGAGCCTCTGCAACGTCTTCGAAATGGTCGGCGGCCGAACCTTCAGCACATCGGCCAGCGCGCCGGCCGTCATGGTCTCGTCACGCGCCAGATGCAGGATGACTTGCTCCTGGCCGGGGAAAATGCCGAGATCATCCATCGCCAGCGCCAACCGTGCCCGATGGACCCGCGCCGCCAGCTGCAGCCAATGCCCGATACCGTCGCTCATCATCTGATCCCCGGGACGATCTGAACCGACCGTGCGCCATATGCCATCTTGAAACCGGGCACAAACCCACCCACAACTGCCTCATGACAGGCGATCACGACACTCTTGTGACAATCGATGTGTCGGGTATGACATGCGCGGCATGCTCGGCCCGGCTGGAGCGCGTCCTGAACCGGGTCGATGGCGTGACCGAGGCGCGCGTCTCGCTGCCGCTCGAGCGGGCCGATGTGCGTGGCACTCCGCCGCTTGATCGACAGATCCTGCTTGCTGCCATCGAATCCGCCGGGTTCCACGGCATCCTGCGTGCGGGCTCGGCACAGAGCCGTCATCATCAGCGCGAAATGAAGAGCGCCCGGCGCACCCGGGAGCACCGGAGCATCCTGATGCTGGCCGTGCTCGCCGGCATCGTCGCGCTGCCCTTCCTGATCGACATGATCCTGATGGCAATCCGCGGCGATCACGTGTCGCTGATGACCCCGTGGGCACAGGCCGGCCTTGCGGGTCTTGTTCAAGTGGTCTGCGGCGCGCGATTTTATCGCGGCGCGTGGTCGGCGTTGCGCAACGGCTCTGCCAACATGGATGTGCTGATCGCCCTGGGAACCAGCGCGGCATTCGGGCTGAGCCTGTTCAATCTGGCGAGCGGACATGCCGGCCATGGAGGAGACCTGTATTTCGAGGCCAGCGTGACGGTACTGGCCTTCGTGCTGTTCGGAAAGGTGCTGGAAGGCAAGGCTCGCAGCGGTGCCGGGGCTACTCTGGAGGCGCTCGCCAGAGCCGCACCGCAGGAAGCCATCAGACTGGGCACGGCAGGCGAGGTCCGGATGACCACCGACGCCCTGAAGCCGGGCGATATCGTGCTGATCCGCCCCGGCGCATTAAGTCCGGCCGATGGGCGGATCGTGACCGGCACCGCCAGCTTCGACGAAGCCCTGATGACCGGCGAGAGCCTGCCTGTCGTTCGGGGGCCGGGTGATACGGTCATGGCCGGCTCGGTCGCCAGCGGCGGCAGCGTCACCGTCGAGGTAACCGCGACAGGAGAGGACACCCGCCTTCAGGCGATCGCGCGACTGATCGAAGATGCCGAAATCGCCCGGTCTCCGTCGCAACAGCTGGCGGATCGGATTTCCGCTGTCTTCGTGCCCGCCGTGATGCTGCTGGCCGCACTGACATGGGCCGGATGGCTGGTCGCCGGCACACCGGGCGGGACGGCGCTGATCCATGCGGTCTCGGTGCTTGTCGTGGCCTGCCCCTGCGCACTTGGTCTTGCCACCCCGATCGCGCTGGTTGCAGGCGCCAATGCAGCAGCGCGCGCCGGTATCATCGTGACCGATCATGGCGCCCTGGAATCGGCCGGGCAACTCTCCCGCATCGTGTTCGACAAGACAGGAACCCTGACCCTCGGCAGACCG
>CALCZO010000302.1 GCA_937903315.1 uncultured Alphaproteobacteria bacterium | reverse complement strand
CCTTCGCTCTGGGACGATTACCAGTTGCATTTTCGTCGCTGGTTGTATTTCTGGAAGCAGTGGCGGCAGCGCTTCTGGCCTGGGTTCTGTTCGGCGAGGCGCTCGGGCCATGGCAATGGCTGGGTGGTTTTTTTGTCCTGTTCGGAATCTGGCTGGCGCGCCCGCGCGTCCCGGGTGGATCAGCAGGGCGCAAGAGGTTATCGTAGCGATTATGGCACAAGCCCGATTGATGAGCGCGGCCGCGCACCGGATTTTTTCAGCCGCTGTGACCGCCGCCGCGCCAGAGACCTTTCTCAATGGTCGGCTGCCCGCTCCGCCTTCATCCGGCCGCCTGTTCCTGTTCGGGGCTGGCAAAGCCGGTGCCAGCATGGTCAAGGCGGCGGAAGATCACTACCTGGACCAGGTCGGCCTGCCCGCGTCGCGCATCAGCGGCCTTGCGATCACCCGGCACGGCTATGCCTGCCGGACGCGGACCGTCCCGGTCATTCAGGCCGGCCACCCGTTGCCGGATCTTTTCGGGCTGGCCGGAACCGAACGGATGCTCCATCTGGCCGATGACGCGCGGGCCGATGATCTTGCTCTCGTGCTGATGAGCGGCGGAGCATCGGCCAACCTGATCGCGCCGGCGGCCGGGCTGTCGCTGACGGACAAGCAGACGATGACCACCGGTCTGCTGCGTTCGGGCGCACCGATCGGCGATATGAACTGCCTGCGCAAGCACCTGTCGCAGATCAAGGGCGGACGCCTGGCCCGGCGTCTGGCGCCGGCGCGTGTGGTCACGCTGGCCGTGTCCGATGTGCCCGGCGACGATCTTGCCGTGATCGGCTCGGGACCGACCGTGCCCGATCCGACGACGCTGGCCGATGCGCGCGCGGTCGTCGCCCGGTACAATCTGGCCGTCCCGGACCGCATTCGCGCGATGCTGGACGATCCTGCCAACGAAACACCCAAGCCCGGCGACTCCGTCTTCGCCAAGACCAGCGTCGAGATCGTGCTGCGTCCGGCCGATGCGCTGCGGGCCGCGATGGCCGCAGCCCGTGCCGAAGGATACGAGCCGATCGATCTCGGCCCGGATGTCGCGGGCGAGGCCCGGACTGTTGCCGCCGCCCATGCCGCGATGGCCCTTGAGGCGGCCCGCAGCGGCCGCCGCGTCGCCATCCTTTCGGGCGGCGAACTGACCGTGACCATCCGCGGCGGCGGCCGGGGCGGCCCCAATCAGGAGTATGCCCTGGCGCTTGCCATCGCTCTGGGCCGCGCGCCCGGCATCGTTGCGCTGGCCTGTGACACCGACGGAACCGACGGCGGCAGCGGCGCCAAGACCGACCCCGCCGGCGCGATCATCGATCCCGAGACTCTGCTCCGGGCCGAACGCGCCGGGGTGGACGCGGCGGCGCTGCTGGAGGATAACGATTCGACGCGGTTCTTCTCACAGGCAGGCGGTCTTGTCGTTTGCGGTCCTACGCTTACCAATGCCAATGATCTCAGGGTCATTCTTGTCGATCCCGCGCCGTAAGGCTCTTGCGGCGGCGGCGGCGCTTGGGATGACGGCGTCATGCGCCGGCACGGCGCACGCCGATCTGCGCATCTGCAATACGACATCGACGCGCGCCGGCGTCGCCATCGGCTATCAGGACAACAACACCTGGGTCACCGAAGGCTGGTTCAACATCCGGGCCGGCTCCTGCGAAACGATCCTGAAGGGCAAGCTGAACTCGCGCTACTACTATGTCTTTGCGCAGGATTACGATCGTGGCGGCGAATGGAGCGGCCCGAACTATCTCTGCGTCAGGGACAACGAGTTCTCGATCCGCGGCCCGCAGGATTGCTATGCGCGCGGCTATGAGCGGGCCGGTTTCATCGAGGTCGATACCGGCGAGCAGCCGGACTGGACCATCGAACTGGGCGAAGGGGGCATGGTCGGCAACCGCCCCCCTGCCGGGCGCTAGGCCGGGCGATCGCGCCCCAAACGCAACAGCGGCACGGGGGAATGCCGGTCATGCGCGTCAGGGCCTTTGCCTGACGGCGGGGACGTTATAAGCCTTTGCGTCGAGATGGCGGTGCCGAGGGCTTCGTGTGCCGACAGCCGCGGTGCGACATCGGGCACCGCAAAGAGGGGAAGCAGCGTGCTCATCAGGAACAGGCGGACAAAACTCATCGCCACGCTCGGTCCGGCGACAGCGGACGACGCTGCGGTGGCGGCGCTTTCGCGCGCCGGAGCGGATATTTTCCGCATCAACATGAGCCATTCCTCGCATGAGGTCTTGCACCAGCGCGTCGCCCAGATCAGGGCGATCGAGGAGGTTGTCGGCCGGCCGATCGGGATTCTGGCCGATCTTCAGGGCCCCAAGCTTCGGGTCGGCAAATTTGCTGCGGGACCGGTGACGTTGGTCAACGGCGCACAGTTCCGTCTCGACTCGAGCGATGAGCCCGGAACCGTTGAGCGCGTTCGCCTGCCCCATCCCGAGATCCTGCAATCGGTCGCTCCGGGCCATCGCCTGCTGCTCGATGACGGCAAGGTCGCGCTGCGCGTCACCGCGTCGGGCGATGGATTTATCGATACGGTGGTCGAGGTCGGCGGTCCGCTGTCCGACCGCAAGGGCGTGTCCCTGCCCGATACCATGCTGCCGGTCGGGGCCTTGACCGACAAGGACCGCGCCGATCTTGATGCGGCGCTGGAGGCCGGTGTCGACTGGATTGCGCTGTCCTTCGTCCAGCGGCCCGAAGACGTGGCCGAAGTCCGCAAGGTTTCGCGGGGGCGTGCACTGGTCATGGCGAAGATCGAGAAACCGCAGGCCATCGAGCGGCTGGAGGAAATCATGGAGATTTCCGACGCGCTGATGGTCGCGCGCGGCGATCTCGGCGTCGAAATGCCGCTTGAGGTCGTGCCCGGCCTGCAGAAGCGCATCACCCGCCTCGCCCGGCGCTATGGCAAACCGGTTGTGGTCGCCACCCAGATGCTGGAATCGATGATCGCCAGCCCGGCGCCGACCCGCGCCGAGGTTTCGGATGTCGCCACCGCGGTGTTCGAGGGCGCCGATGCAGTGATGCTGTCGGCAGAAAGCGCGTCGGGCAAGTTCCCGCTTGAGGCCGTGTCGACGATGAGCCGCATCGCCGAACAGGTCGAGCGCGACAGCAACTACCGCATTGTTGTCGCTGCCCAGCGGCCTGAACCCGAACCGACCGGAGCGGACGCCATCGCCAACGCGGCACGCTCGGTTGCCGAGACGCTCGATCTCAAGGCCATCGTCGCCTGGACAGCATCGGGCGCAACGGCCCTGCGGATCGCCCGCGAGCGGCCCTATACACCGATCCTGATGCTGACGACCTCGGCGCGCACCGCTAGGCGGATGCAGCTGGTATGGGGCATCAACCCGCTGCTCGGTCAGGACCCGACGCATACCGCCGACATGGTGCGCATCGGCACGGCAGCGGCCCGACAGTGCGGCCTCGCCCAGCCGGGGCAGCGCATCATCATGGTGGCAGGCGTGCCGTTCGGTACGCCCGGCGCCACCAACATGCTGCGGATCGCCTTCGTCGGCTCGGACGGGCAATAGTCGTCTGTCGAACGACCCGGGAGACTAAAGCTCCTGCCCCTCGATCTCCGGCCTCATCCTGTCGGTGATTGACCTGAGTTCGCCCAGATGCGGATGAATGTCGAGCGCGCGCTTGTAGGCGGAATAGGCGGCCTTGCTGCGCCCCATGCGCTGGAAAATCATGCCCAGTCCGGCAAGCGCGCCGAAGTGTCGCGGTTCATGGGCCAGCGTCAGGCGGATGTCGCGCAACGAACCGTCGTAGTCGTCCATCAGGAACAGGATGGTGGCCCGCTTGTTGTAGGCCTCGGCCCAGGCAGGATGCAGCAGCAGGATGGAATCGATCAGCTCGATCGCCGTTTCATGCGCATTGGCCGCCATCGCCTGGCCGACCCGCTCCATCAGCAGCGTTGCCGTTTCATTCGGACCACGCAGCCAGCGCTGCTCGATCTGCTTGGCGATGACACGACCCTCGGCTGCGTCGCGGGCCGTCTTGAGCCGCTCGAACAGACCTTCAAGCGTTGTGGGCGCCGGTGCCACTTCGGCCGCCTTGCCGGGTGCTCCGGCAGGAGGGCGGTTCTGGGCCATGGCGGGCGTCCCGCACGCAAAGGCTCCGGCAAGCAACAGTCCAAGGATCGATGACCGCATCATGGACCCAAGGATAGGGCCGTTTGGGCCAAACGCAACGGCCTGACAAGCGCTTGCCCTGTCACACTCGCGCGAGCCGGCACGGAAGCGGGGCGATGATGCAACACGAAACGCCGCGCTTTCCATCAGGAAAACGCGGCGCGAAACGTCAAATCCGCACGATGTCGAACGAAAACTCAGCCCTGACGGGCTTTGAAGCGCTTCTGCGTCTTGTTGATGATGTACAGCCGCCCGCGACGACGCACGAGCTGGTTATCACGATGGCGCTTCATCAGCGTCTTGAGCGAATTGCGAATCTTCATTTCGACACCACCGACCGAACAACCGGCCTCGACTGGAAAAACCCGTACCCCGACACCCATCACACCTTACGGCACAACAGATGCTTGTCATGACCGGCAGCCATGAGGGAAGCTGCCTTTTCCATACGGATTTTGCCGCATGGCGCAACCATTTTCTGCATTGGGCGGTTAGTCTTGGCCGGTCTGGCCCGGCAGACCTGATCGACGCGCAGCATCCTCGCGGGGCGCACCTGACCAAGGCTGAGAAAACAAAACCCCTGACGGGGATCACCCGTCAGGGGTTCTGGAATGGTGGGCGCGACAGGGATTGAACCTGTGACCCCTACGATGTCAACGTAGTGCTCTCCCGCTGA
>CALCZO010000301.1 GCA_937903315.1 uncultured Alphaproteobacteria bacterium | reverse complement strand
GAATCGGACGGGGTGACGAACATGCCCTTGCCGATGATCAGGTTGCGGTCGCCGTCACCGTCCGAGGCGGCGCAGAAATCGGGCGCATCCGGGCCATAGGCCATGTCGAACAGATGCTTGCAATGTACCATGTTCGGGTCGGGATGGTGGTGGCCGAAATCGGGCAACGGCACGCCGTTGAGGACGCTGCCCGGCTTCGCCCCCAGCATCCCTTCAAGGATGGCGTGGCCATAGGGGCCGGTCACTGCGCTCATCGCGTCAAACGTCACGCGGAAACCGCCCCTGATCATCGCGGCGATCGCGTCGAAATCGAACAGCGACTGCATCAGCCGGGCATAATCGGCGACGGGATCAAGCACCTCGACCGTCATGGGGCCAAGGGCGACCGTGCCGACCGTGTCGAGATCGACATCCGCCGCATCGAGGATGCGGTAGCGGTCGATCACCCTGGTGCGGGCATAGACCGCATCGGTGATCTTTTCCGGTGCCGGGCCGCCGTTGCCGATGTTGTACTTGATGCCGAAATCACCGTCCGGCCCGCCGGGATTGTGGCTGGCCGACAGGATGATGCCACCGAAAGCCCCGTACTGTCGGATGACGTTGGAGGCGGCCGGAGTCGACAGGATGCCGCCCTTGCCGACGAGCACGCGGCCAAACCCGTTGGCAGCCGCGATCTTCAGCACCGTCTGGATGGTTTCGCGATTGAAATACCGGCCGTCGCCGCCCACGACCAGCGTTGTTCCGGCAAATCCGTCGAGGCAATCGATGATCGACTGGACGAAATTGGCGACATAATGCGGTGTCTGGAACACCGGTACCTTCTTGCGCAGGCCGGAGGTGCCCGGCTTCTGATCGGTGAAGGGGGTGGTGGCAACCGTCTTGATCATCGCGGGCTCTCGTTGAGGAAGGATCAGGCCGCCTTGCCTAGCAGCGTCCGGTAAAGAAGCGCATACCGGCGTGCCGGCCCGGCCCATGACACATCGGCCTGCATGCCGTTGGCCTGCATCAGCTGCCAGTCATCGGGGCTGGCATAGAGTTCGGCGGCGCGGCGCAAGGCGCCGGTCAGCGCATCGAGCGTGACGGGATGGAACTGGATCCCGGTTGCAACGCCGGACGACAACGCCATTTCATTGGCGTCGACGATGGTGTCGGCCAGCCCGCCGACGCGCGAGACGATCGGCACCGCGCCATAGCGCAGGGCACAGAGCTGGGTCAGGCCGCAAGGCTCGAACCGGGAGGGAACGAGCAGTGCGTCGCTGCCGGCCTGAATCTGATGCGCAAGCTGCTCATCATAGCCGAATTCACAGGCGATCCGCCCCGGATAACGGGCAGCCGCGCGGCGGAAGCTCTCCTCAAGCCCGGCATCGCCCGCCCCGAGCAGCACGCATTGCGCCTCGATCTCGTCCAGCACCGGCAACGCCTGAAGCACGAGGTCCAGCCCCTTTTGCCAGGACAGGCGGGTCACGATCCCGATCAGCAGCGCATTGGCATCGCCATCGAGCCCCATGCGCTCCTGCAGAGCCTTCTTGTTGAGCCAGCGGGCACCGAGAGTGTCGGCATCGTAGTTCGATTCCAGCGCCGCGTCGGTTGCCGGGTTCCACACTCGCGTATCGATGCCGTTGATGATGCCGACGAGATCGCGCGCCCGCTCGTTAAGCAGTCCGTCCAGTCCCATCCCGGCCTCGGTCCCGCGAATTTCGGTCGCGTAGGTCGGCGAGACGGTGGTGATCCGGTCGGCGAATTTCAGCCCGGCCTTGAGATAGCCGATGGTGCCGTAATATTCGACGCCGTCAAAACTGTAGGCTTGCGGCGGCAGGCCGATGGCGCCGAGCATCTCCGCCGGAAACTGGCCCTGAAACGCAAGATTATGCACCGTCATCACGGTTTTTGGCCGTGGCCGGCCATCGTAGTGCAGGAAGGCGGGAAGCAGGCCGGCCTGCCAGTCGTGGCAGTGGATGACATCGGGCCGAAAGCCCTTGAGAAGCCCCTGGCCAATCGAGGCCCCGGCGCGGGCAAGGGCGGCATAGCGGATCGCGTTGTCCGGCCAGTTCTGGCCATCGGCCTGCACATACGGATTGCCGGGCCGGTCGTAGAGATGCGGGGCTTCGAGCAGCAGTAGCGGCAGGTCGTTGAAGCTGGCCGACAGGATCCGCGCCTTGCCGCCGTAGAACTCGGCAAATTCGTGTTCGAGCACTGCCTTCTTCAGCTTCTCGCGGATCACCGGATAGCAGGGCACCAGCGTCCGCATCTCGACGCCCGCGCCAGCCAGCGCCAGCGGCAGGGCGCCGGCAACATCGGCCAGTCCGCCGGTCTTGATGAGGGGAAACACCTCGGAGGCGACGGACAGGACCCGAATCTTGTCCATGGCGGCTAGGTCCCCAGCCGGGCGATCATGCGTTCGGTGATCAGGCAGACCCCGCCGTCCGAGCGGCGGAAGCGCTGGCCGTCGAGCACCGGGTCCTCGCCGACCACCAGCCCCTCGGGAATGGTGACGCCGCGGTCAACCACGACATTCTTGAGCCGCGCGTGCCGGCCGACATTGACGTAAGGCAGGATGACCGCGTTCTCGATCGACGAATAGGAATTGACTCTGACGCCGGTGAACAGCAGCGAGCGCTTGAGCTGCGAGCCCGAGACGATGCAGCCGCCGGAGACCAGCGACGACATCGCATGGCCGCGACGGCCGTCGATGTCATGGACGAATTTCGCCGGCGGGGTGATTTCGCCATAGGTCCAGATCGGCCAGTTGCGGTCGTAGAGATCGAGTTCGGGCACGACATCGGTCAGGTCGATATTGGCAGACCAATAGGCATCCACCGTGCCGACATCGCGCCAGTAGGCGGTCGTTTCCTGCTCGGAGCGGACGCAGGAGCGCGAGAAATGATGCGCCACCGCTTTGCCGTTCTTGACGATGTAGGGGATGATATCCTTGCCGAAATCGTGGCTCGAATTCATGTCGTCGGCGTCACGATTGAGCTGATCGGCCAGAAACTCGGTGTTGAACACATAGATGCCCATGCTGGCCAGGCACTTGTCCGACTTGCCGGGCATGGTCGGCGGCTTCTTGGGCTTTTCGAAAAATTCGACGATGCGGTCGTTCTCGTCGATCTGCATCACGCCGAACCCGGTTGCCTCCTTCTTCGTCACCTCAAGGCAGCCGACGGTGACATCCGCATTCTGCTCCACATGCTGCTGGAGCATCTGCTCGTAGTCCATCTTGTAGATATGGTCGCCAGCCAGCAGGATGATATACTTCGGATCGTAATCCTGAATGATATCAAGGTTCTGGAATACTGCATCGGCGGTTCCGACATACCAGCGGTCTTCCGAGACGCGCTGGGAGGCGGGCAGGATGTCGAAGGTTTCGTTGCGCTCGGTGCGGAAGAAGTTCCAGCCAAGCTGCAGATGCCGGATCAGCGAATGGGCCTTGTACTGGGTTGCCACCGCGATACGCCGGATGCCGGAATTGACCGCATTGGACAGGGCAAAATCAATGATCCGCGATTTGCCGCCAAAGTATACCGCCGGCTTGGCACGACGATCGGTCAGTTCCATCAGCCGGGAGCCGCGTCCTCCTGCCAGAACATAGGCCATGGCGGAACGGGACAGAGGTGCCGAAGGCTGGTGACGCGCCGGTATCATCGGTTTTTCCCTGCAAGATCATGACCCGCACCGCCGGGCAAATCAATCGTGCATCAGTGCAAGCATAGCGGCGTCTTGCGCAGGGGAAAGTGTTTTTCATCTCTGTACGACGTGTCGATGACGTTCGGGCTGTGAGCGGGGCCGATCGTCTCCTATCTTGTGGTTCAGCGGCAACACATCCGGGGCAGGCACACATCGTGCGGTTTACTTTCGACAATACCTTTGCCCGCCAGATGGGTGGATTTTACGTGCGGCAACAGGCCGCGGCGGCGCCGGACCCGCGCCTCGTGCTCTACAATGCCGGATTGTCGCGACGGCTTGGGCTGGAGGCGTTTCCCGCCGAGCCTGAGGAGGCGGCGCGCATCCTGGCCGGTGTCGAGGTGCCGCCCGGCGCCGACCCTCTGGCGCAGGTCTATGCCGGCCACCAGTTCGGCGGGTTCTCGCCCCGGCTCGGCGACGGGCGGGCGCTGCTGCTGGGCGAGGTCATCGCGCCCGATGGCGCACGGTTCGACATCCAGCTCAAGGGCGCCGGTCCGACGCCGTATTCGCGTGGCGGCGACGGCTTTCTGGCGCTGGGACCGGCCCTGCGGGAATTTCTGGTCAGTGAAGCGATGCACGGGCTCGGCATCCCGACAACCCGGGCGCTTGCCGTGGTGACGACCGGCGCGCCGGTCTATCGGGAGCGTATCCTCAACGGTGCCGTGCTGACGCGGGTGGCGGCCAGCCATCTGAGGATCGGCACGTTCGAGTATTTTGCCGCGCGCGGTGAGATCGAACGGGTGCGCCAGCTGGCTGACTATGCGATTGCCCGGCACTACCCGGACATCGGCGGGGCGGATCGGTACACGGCCTTCTACCGCGCCGTGATCGATGCGCAGGCCCGTCTCGTCGCGCAGTGGATGGCCTCGGGGTTTGTCCACGGCGTGATGAATACCGACAACACGACGATTTCGGGCGAGACAATCGACTATGGCCCCTGCGCCTTCATCGATACGTTCGATCCGGCCCGCGTGTTCAGTTCGATCGACGATCATGGCCGCTATGCCTTTGGCAACCAGCCGCGCATCATGCAATGGAACCTCGCCCGTCTTGGCGAGACGCTGATCGGGCTGATCGATGCCGACGAGCAACGCGCGGTTGATGTGCTGACCGAAGCGGTGAACCGCTTTGTGCCGGTGTATCAGGCCTTTTGGCTGGGGCTGATGGGCGAAAAGCTCGGTCTTGTGCGGTCGCTCGATGGCGATGCTGATCTGATCGATTCTTTCCTGTCGCTGCTGGCTGCGACCGCGGCCGATCATACCCGGTCGTTCCGCGCGCTGTCCGCCGTGCTGCGCGGTGCGGATGACCCGTTTCTCGAGTGCTGCGGCGGGCATGATACGGCGGCGCACTGGCTGGCGGCGTTCAAGGCGCGCCACCGTCTGGAGGTCAGAGCGCCCGGTGCATCCGCTGCGGCCATGGACCGGGTCAACCCGCTCTACATTGCCCGTAACCATCTCGTCGAGGAAGCGATCGAGGCTGCGACCGGTGAGGGCGATCTCGGGGCCGTCACCCGGCACGCCGAGGTGCTGGCCGATCCATTCACCGAGCGGCCAGGCCTTGAGCGCTACGCCGTGCCGGCGGCCGGGCACGACCGGCAGCACCTGACGTTCTGCGGCACATAGATGCGTCAACGGGCGGGATTTTACCCCGCCCGTTGGTCGTGCCCTGTCAGATCGTCGCCTACTCCGAGGCTTCAGCGCCCCAGATGTCCTTGGCGTACTGGCGGATGGTGCGATCGGAGGAGAACCAACCCATCCGGGCAGTGTTGAGCACCGATTTGCGCCACCAGTCCGATTTGTCCGACCAACAGGCGTCGATCTGCCGCTGGACTGTGTAGTAGCTGTCGAAGTCGGCGGTCAGCATGTAGTGGTCGTAGTTGCGCAGCACATCGACCAGTTCGCGGTAGCGGCCCGGCTCGTCCGGCGAGAAGACACCGGATGAAATCGAGTCGAGAACCTGGCTCAGCCACGGCGAGGATGCGATGGCGGTGTGGCCGGCAATGCCCTGGGCCCGGCGCGCCTCGACCTCATCGGCCTTCAGGCCGAAGATGAACATGTTCTCAGCCCCGACATGCTCGCGCATCTCGACATTGGCGCCGTCCAGCGTGCCGATCGTCAGCGCGCCGTTGAGCGCCATCTTCATGTTGCCGGTGCCCGAGGCTTCGGTGCCGGCGGTCGAAATCTGCTCCGACAGGTCGGCCGCCGGAATGATCCGTTCGGCCAGGCTGACGTTGTAGTTCGGGATGAACACCACCTTGAGCAGGCCGCGCACGGTGGGGTCATTGTTGACGATCGCGCCGATGTCTCCGGCCAGCTTGATGATCAGCTTGGCCATATGATAGCTCGGCGCCGCCTTGCCGGCGAAGATCTTGACCCGCGGCACGAAATCGGCCGATGGGTTGGCGCGGATCGCGTTGTAGAGCGCCACGGTCTCAAGCAGGTTCAGCAACTGCCGCTTGTATTCGTGGATGCGCTTGATCTGGACATCGAACATCGCGGCCGGATCGATACGGATGCCGGTGCGCTCGCGGATCAGGGCGGCAAGGGTCGCCTTGTTGGTGCGGCGGATGCGTTCGAGCCGGGCATGGAAGCCGGCATCATCGGCCAGAGCTTCGAGTTTTTCCAGCCTGCCGAAGTCGTCGAGAACCTCGGGGCCGGCCACTTCGATAATGGCCTGCGTCAGTGCCGGATTGGCCTCCATCAGCCAGCGGCGGAAGGTGATGCCATTGGTCTTGTTCTGGATGCGGCCGGGGTAGACCATGTTGAGGTCGTGGAACACCGACTTCTTCATCAGATCCGAATGCAGCGCCGAGACGCCGTTGACGGCATGGCTGCCGACGAAGGCGAGATGCCCCATGCGGACACGGCGGCCGTTGTTCTCGTCGATCAGCGAGACGGAGGACAGCAGCCCCGCATCCTGGCGTCCGGCCTTGCGCAGGCCATCGAGATGGTCGGCATTGATCAGATAGATGATCTGCATATGGCGCGGCAGCAGGCGCTCCATCAGCGGCACCGGCCAGCTTTCGAGCGCCTCGGGCATCAGCGTGTGATTGGTGTAGGCCATCGCCGTGCGGGTGATCGTCCAGGCGTCAGCCCATGCCACGCCATGCAGGTCAATCAGGATGCGCATCAGTTCGGCCACCGCGATGGCCGGATGCGTATCGTTCATCTGGATCGCCACCTTGTCGCCAAGGGTGGCAATATCGCCATGCTGGGCGATGTGACGGCGGACAAGATCCTGCAAGGAGGCGGATACAAAGAAGAACTCCTGCCGCAGGCGCAGCTCCTGCCCGGCAGGGGTCGCATCCGACGGGTAGAGAATCTTCGAGATCGCCTCGGCGCGCACGCGGCTCGACAGGGCGGCGAGGTAGTCACCCTGGTTGAACGCGTCGAGCCGCAGCGGCTCGGGTGTGCGCGCCCGCCACAGCCGCAGGGTATTGAAGTGCTTGCCGCGCCAGCCGACGACCGGCGTGTCATAGGCAATGGCCTTGATGGTCTCGGCCGGGTGCCAGATCTGGGCGCGCGGCTCGTCGCTGTCGCCGGCCTGCAAGGTGCCGCCGAAGCCGATGTTGTACTGCGCTTCGGGCCGCTCGAATTCCCACGGATTGCCGAACCACAGCCAGTCTTCGGGATACTCTTCCTGCCAGCCGTTCTTGATCTGCTGACGGAAGAAGCCGTGATCGTAGCGGATGCCGTAGCCGTAGGCGGCGACCGACAGGGTCGCCATCGATTCCATGAAGCAGGCTGCGAGACGGCCAAGACCGCCGTTGCCGAGTGCCGCGTCCGGCTCGACCTCTTTCAGAACCTCGAGGTCGACCTTGAGTTCGGCCAGCGCGGCCCGGACAATGTCGGTCACGCCGAGATTGTTGAGCGCATCGGTCAGCAGGCGACCGATGAGAAACTCCATCGACAGATAATAGACGCGCTTGCGGCCCGACGTGCGGGTGTTCTTTGTCGAGGACATCCAGCCATCGACGATCCTGTCGCGCACGGCGAGCGTTGTGGCGAGAAACCAGTCACGTTCAGAGGCCACGGAGGCATCCTTGCCAACCGAATAATTCAGCTTGGCTTCGACCGCCTTCCTGAAGGCAGCCACCTCGGCAGCATCGGGTGCGCCGGGTCTGTGGCTCGCATCATCATTCATGGCAGGCTTCATGGCTTTCAGGTTCGATTTCATACGCAACGCACTCCCCTCAGCGCGGATTGACCGGCGCGCTCTTTCCGAGCGTCGCCGAAGTCGACAGAAGATAGGTGACAAGGCCGGCGGTCGAGCCGTCGAGACCTTCGGTGGATTGAGTGCCAGAGACGACCGGCATCAGCCGGGCGCAGAGTTCCTTGCCCAGTTCGACCCCCCACTGGTCGAACGAATTGATGCCCCAGATGACGCCCTGCACGAAAACCTTGTGCTCGTAGAGGGCAATCAATGTGCCAAGTGTCTTCGGATCAAGGCGACGGTAGACGATCGTGCTGGTCGGCCGGTTGCCCGGAAACACCTTGTGCGGAGCCAGCGCGTCGGCTTCGGCCGCCGGAAGGCCGGCGGAGACAAGCTGCGCCCGTGCCTCGGCCAGCGTGCGCCCCTTCATCAGCGCCTCGGTCTGGGCGAGGCAATTGGCGACGAGCGCGGCGTGATGGCCGGCATCGGCCTTGACCGGTTCGGCGCCGACGAGAAAATCGGCGGGGATGACATCGGTGCCCTGATGGATCAGCTGGAAAAAGGCGTGCTGGCCATTCGTCCCCGGCTCACCCCAGACGACGGGACCGCTCGACCGGTCAACCGGCGTGCCGTCCCGCTTCACGCCCTTGCCGTTCGATTCCATGTCAAGCTGCTGAAGATACGCGGGGAATCGCGCCAGACGCTGATCGTAGGGCAGCACCGCATGGCTGGGATAGCCCATGACGTTGCGATACCAGATGCCGATCAGTGCCATCAGCACCGGCATGTTGCGGGTCCAGGGGCGCGAGCGGAAATGGACGTCCATCGCGTGAGCGCCGGCGAGGACCTTTTCGAAATTTTTCTCGCCGATGGCGATCATCACCGGCAGGCCGATGGCCGACCAGACCGAATAGCGGCCACCGACCCAATCCCAGAAGCGGAACACGCGCTCCGGGGCGATGCCGAAGGCTTTTGTCGCCGCCACATTGGTGGAAACAGCTGCGAAATGCGCTGCGACTGCGGCCTCGCCCAGTGTGCCGGCGACCCAGCGCCGGGCGCTGTGGGCATTCATCATCGTTTCCTGCGTCGTGAAGGTTTTCGACGAGACGATGAACAGGGTGGTGGCCGGATCGAGGCGCGACAGCGTGTCGGCCATGTCGGCGCCGTCGACGTTCGAGACAAAGTGGCTGCGGATGCGTGGGTGGGCAAACGGGGCCAGCGCGCGTGTGACCATGGCGGGTCCGAGATCGGAGCCGCCGATCCCGATGTTGACGACGTCGGTAAACGGCTTGCCATTCGCCGCCGCGATCGTGCCCTTGCGCACCGCTTCGGCAAAGACGCCGCAGCGCGCCCGTTCAGCCCGGATCTCGGGCATCACGTCACGCCCGTCGACGACAACCGGCGTGTCCGACAGGTTGCGCAGGGCGGTATGGAGAACGGCGCGCTTTTCGGTGGTGTTGATGATGTCGCCGGCGAACATCGCCTCGCGACGGTCGGCAAGGCCGGCCTCATCGGCCAGAGCGCTCAGCAGCGACAGCGTGCGCCGGGTGATCCTGTTCTTGGAATAGTCGAGCAGAAGGCCGTCAGCCTTGAGCGACAGGCGGCTGAACCGCCGTGCATCGGCTGCGAACAGATCACGCAACGAGGTTTTCGCCATCGTCCGGCCATGGCGCTTCAGCGCAGTCCAGGCCATCGTCTCGTTTGCCATGCCTCACCCATTCCCCGCATGGGCAGGCCGCAATCTCGGGCCTGCCGTTCCGTCAGGGGAGTGTGGCGGCGAATGCCGTCACGGTCCATCCGGTTCCATGCACGACGCATCCTTGCGTCCATGCAATTACCAAACTCTGTAGGATTGTGAGTCTAGCCAAGCCGAGCTGATGTTAGGCTTACGAATTCGTTGAGTTCATCAATCGTGATCTGTTTCGCACGCAGCCCCAGTTTGCTACGTCGCCAAAGAATATCCTCGGCAGATCTGGCCCATTCAGCGGCAATTAGATATTCAACTTCCCGTTGACGCAAACCGGCACCGAAATCGAGGCCAAGATCGTCCTCGGACCGGGCATTGCCGAGGATTTTCCATGTCAGCGTGCCATAGCTGCGCACCAGTCTTTGCGCGATTGCATTGGGCAGGAACGGATAGTCGGTGCGCAGCCGATCAACCAGTGCGGGCACGCCCGAGAACGGAAAATCGCCGCCCGGCAACGGCGCGGTCGCGGTCCAGCCCTTCCTGTCGCGGGATCCGGCCGGCAGATGGGGCGCAAGCCGGTCGAGCGCGGATTCGGCGAGTCGCCGGTAGGTGGTGATCTTGCCGCCGAAGATCGACAGCACGGGGGCTGCTCCCTCCGCCGCGTCCAGATGGAAGACATAGTCGCGGGTAGCTTCCTGCGCGGCGCTGGCCCCGTCATCG
>CALCZO010000300.1 GCA_937903315.1 uncultured Alphaproteobacteria bacterium | reverse complement strand
TTGACCAGATCGGTGTCCTTGGAATTGATCGAGACGATCTGCACCGGCTTGTCGAGGCCGACCAGCAGCGGGCCGATGACGGTCGAGCCGCCAAGTTCCTGCAGCATCTTGGTCGAGATCGCCGCCGAATGGAACGCCGGCATGACCAGCACATTGGCCGGGCCGGACAGGCGGCAGAACGGGAACTGTGCCATCATGTCGGCATTCAGCGCGACATCGGCACCCATCTCGCCGTCATATTCGAAATCGACCTTGCGCTTGTCGAGCAGCTGCACCGCCTCCTGCACGCGGGTCGAGCGTTCGGATGCCGGATAGCCGAAGGTCGAGAAGGCGAGCAGCGCGACGCGCGGCACATAGCCGAGCCGGCGCGAAAACCCGGCGGCTTCCACCGCGATATCGGCCAGTTCCTCAGCCGTCGGCATGTCGTGCACGGCCGTGTCCGCCACGACGATCGGCCGCCCGCGCGACAGGATGACCGAACAGCCGATCACCCGGTGGCCCGGCTTGGTGTCGATGACGCGCATCACTTCCGACAGCGTGACCGAATAGTTGCGGGTCAGGCCGGTGACCATCGCGTCCGCATCGCCCATCGCCACCATCGAGGCGGCAAAGTAGTTGCGGTCCTGGTTGACCATGCGCTGGCAGTCGCGGAACAGGAAGCCCTTGCGCTGCAGCCGCTCGTAGAGGAACTGCGCATAGACGCCGTTGCGGCTCGACAGCCGCGCGTTGAGCACGTGCAGCCCTTCCTTGATCTCGATGCCGGTCAGCGCCGCGACCTGCGCCACCCGCTCCTCGCGCCCGATCAGCACCGCCTCGCCGAGCCCCTGCGCGACATAGGAGACGGCGGCGCGGATCACCACCTCCTCCTCGCCTTCGGCGAACACCACCTTGCGCGGCCGGCGCTTGACCTGCTCGAACACCCGGGCGAGCACGCCGGCGACCGGATCGCGCCGCGCCGACAGCGAGGCTTCATAGGCAGAAAGATTGCCGATCGGCTTGCGGGCCACGCCGGTCTGCATCGCGGCGCGGGCGACAGCGGTCGGAATCTTCGCCATCAGGCGCGGATCGAACGGCACCGGGATGATGTAGGCCCGGCCAAAGCGCGGCCGCACGCCGCCATAGGCCGAGGCGACCTCGTCGGGCACATCCTCCTGCGCCAGCTGCGCCAGAGCATGGGCGGCGGCGATCTTCATCTCCATGTTGATGGTGGTCGCCCGCACATCCAGCGCGCCGCGGAAGATGTAGGGGAAGCCGAGGACGTTGTTGACCTGATTGGGATAGTCCGACCGGCCGGTGGCCATGATCGCATCGTCGCGGATGGCCGCCACTTCCTCGGGCGTGATCTCCGGGTCCGGATTGGCCATGGCGAAGATGATCGGATTGGCCGCCATCGAGGCCACCATGTCGGTGGTCAGCGCACCCTTGGCGGACAGGCCGAAGAACACGTCGGCGCCGGCCATGGCATCGGCCAGCGTGCGGGCCTTGGTCTCGACTGCATGGGCGCTCTTCCACTGGTTCATGCCGGCGGTGCGGCCGCGGTAGATCGCGCCCTTGGTATCGCAGAGCACGACGTTGTTGGGTGCAAACCCCATCGCCTTCAGCAGTTCGACGCAGGCGATGGCCGCCGCGCCGGCACCGTTGACGACGAGCTTGGTCGACTTGATGTCGCGCCCGGTGAGCTGCATGGCGTTGAGCAGTCCGGCTGCGGCGATGATCGCGGTGCCGTGCTGGTCGTCATGGAACACCGGGATGTCCATCAGTTCGCGCAGGCGCTCCTCGATGATGAAGCACTCGGGCGCCTTGATGTCCTCAAGGTTGATGCCGCCGAACGACGGACCGAGATAGCGCACCGCATTGATGAATGCATCCGGGTCCTCGGTATCGACCTCGAGATCGATCGAATCGATGTCGGCAAAGCGTTTGAACAGCACCGCCTTGCCTTCCATCACCGGCTTGGAGGCCAGCGCGCCGAGATTGCCGAGGCCGAGGATCGCCGTGCCGTTGGAGATCACGGCGACGATATTGCCTCTTGCGGTGTAGTCGAACGCCGTTGCAGGGTCGGCGGCGATGGCCTTGACCGGAACGGCAACGCCCGGCGAATAGGCGAGGCTGAGGTCGCGCTGGGTCGCCATCGGCTTGGTCGGCACGATCTCGAGCTTGCCCGGCTTGCCGCGGGAGTGGAAATCCAGCGCTTCCTGATCGGTGATGGTCGGACGTTTGGAGCGGTGGCTGGAATCAAGTTCTGACATGGCGGCGTCCCGGGGCGCATTTCCTGAAGCGGTTTTTCCCGACACTATGAACAGGACCGGACATTCTCAAGCGCCGAACTGTTGAAATCGCATCGATCAGCGAGATTCTTTGCGTGCAGCGGGTGGCAGAGCCCCGCCACGGGCTGCTAGGGTCGCGTTATGCACGGCCACAACCTGTCCTCAGCCCAGCAGCCCTACGATCCCGGCCCCGCGCCGGCTCCCCTCGCGGCCGACGAGCGGGCAACGCCGGTGATGGCCCAGTACATCGAGATCAAGACCGCCAATCCCGACAGCCTGCTGTTTTACCGGATGGGCGATTTCTACGAATTGTTCTTCCACGACGCGGAGGTCGCCAGCCGCACGCTGGGGATCGTGCTGACCAAACGCGGCAAGCATCTTGGTCAGGACATTCCGATGTGCGGCGTGCCGATCTCGCGCGCCGACGAGTATCTCCAACGCCTGATCGCCGCCGGCCATCGCGTGTCGGTGTGCGAGCAGCTCGAGGACCCTGCCGAAGCGCGCAAGCGCGGCGCCAAGGCTGTCGTGCGCCGCGATGTGACGCGGCTGGTCACGGCCGGCACAATCACCGAAGAGGCCCTGCTGGAGCCGGGGCGGGCCAACCTGCTTGTCTCGCTCGCCCGTGTGCGCCGCGACGAGACGACCTGGACCTACGGCATCGCGGCAGTCGACATCTCGACCGGCCAGTTCATTCTCACCGAGGCCGATGCCGCCGGCGCACAGGCGACGCTCGCCCGGCTCGACCCGTCCGAACTGCTGTTGCCCGATTCGATCCGCGAGGATGCTGCCGCCGGCCCGCTGTGGCGCGATCTGAGATGTCCGGTGGCCCCGGTCGCGCGCGAGGGGGCGGATGCCGCCAGCGCCGGCGAACGGCTCCAGCGCGCGTTCGGCGTCGCGACACTGGACGCTTTCGGGGCGTTCACCCGCGCCGAACTTGCCGCTGCCGGGGCGATCCTCGCCTATGTCGAGCGCACCCAGCGCTCCGCGATGCCGCCGCTGGCCGCACCCCGGCGCGAGGCGGTGGCCGCGCTGATGCAGATCGACGCGGCGACCCGCGCCAATCTCGAACTGACCCGCACCCTCGGCGGCCAGCGGGCCGGCAGTCTGCTGTCGGTGATCGACCGCACGGTGACCCCCGCTGGGGCGCGGCTGATGGCCGAACGGCTGGCCGGCCCCCTGACCGGTCTCGCCGAAATCGCCGCCCGCCATGACGCGGTGGCCGCATTTGCAACGGACGACGATGCGCGCGCTGCCTTGCGCGAGGCGCTGCGCCGGGCGCCCGACATGCCGCGCGCGCTGACTCGGCTGGCGCTCGATCGTGGCGGCCCGCGCGATCTGGTGGCGCTGGCGACCGGCATCGCCGCTGCCGCTTCCATCGCCGCACTGCTGGCCGGCGACCGGCCAGCGGAGATCGTGGCGGCGCGCGCGGCGCTGGCAGCGCTCGACGGAGCCGTTGCCGGCGAGGTAGCCCGCGCGCTCGATGACGAGGTGCCGCTCGGCCGCCGCGACGGCGGTTTTGTCCGTCCCGGCTACGATGCCGCGCTCGACGAGCTGCGCCGGCTGAAGGACGACAGCCGCGCCGTCATCGCAGGGTTGCAGCAGAGCTACGCCGACGAGACCGGCTGCCGCACGCTGCGCATCAAATACAACAACATGCTCGGCTATTTCATCGAGGTGCCGCAGCCGGTCGGCGAACGGATGGTGACGCCGCCGCTCAATGCCCGCTTCATCCATCGCCAGACGATGGCCGGCGCGATGCGGTTCTCGACCGCCGACCTTTCGGAACTCGAAGCGAAGATCGCCTCGGCCGGCGAGCGCGCGCTCGGCGTCGAACTGGCGATCTTCGAGCGGCTGGCCGGCATGGTTCTGGCGATCGACGCGCCGCTGCGGGCGGCCGGCGATGCACTGGCCCGGCTCGATGTCGCCGCCGCCTTGGCCGAACTGGCCGCCGATCGCGGCTGGGTCCGGCCCGCAATGGTCGAAGGGTCCGATTTTCACATCGAGGCCGGACGCCATCCGGTGGTCGAGGCGGCCGTCGCCGCAGCCGGCGGCGGCTTTGTCGCCAATGACTGCGATCTCGCCTCCGGCCCGGAGGGGGCGGCACGCATCCTGCTGGTCACCGGTCCCAACATGGCCGGCAAGTCGACCTATCTGCGCCAGAACGCGCTGATCGCGATCCTCGCCCAGATGGGGGCCTTCGTGCCGGCCAAGGCGGCGCGGATCGGCGTTGTCGACCG
>CALCZO010000299.1 GCA_937903315.1 uncultured Alphaproteobacteria bacterium | reverse complement strand
GTTCCATTGCGCGGCAGCGAACTGCGGTTCGGGTTCGGGCGTCCGCTCGGCGGCGGGACGCACCCGTTCCGACAGGGCAAGCCCACCGTTCCGGCTGATCCGGATGCCGCCGGCTGACACCTCGACCCGGACATCCTCCGCCTCGGGCGCAATCACCGCGCCCAGTGCGCTGGGCACCAGTCCAAGGCCGACAAACCGCTGGCGTTTGGCCAGCGCCTGCCCGGTCCCGCCGACGGGCACCACGATCAGCGGCAGGCCGGTCTGGTCGGGTTCACTGAGAGTCACCGGTCGAACAGCCACCGCGCGGGCCATCAGCGCGCCCTCGCCATTGGCAGCATCGACGCGCGCGAACACCAGTGGCGGCAGTGCCGCAGCGTCTCCGGTGCCGATCGTGATCCGCCAGCCCTCGCCCGTTCGTGCCACCGCCAGACGGCCCGGAGTCAACGGTCGCAGCGTGACAAGACTGGCCTCGTCGAGCGCGGACTGGGCGAGGCTGGCGACCAGCCTCTCCGGCGCCGCGCCCTTGGCCTCGACGGTGACCGGTCCGGCCCCGGCAAGCACGAGGTGGACAAGCCCGCCGCGATCGAAAACCACCGCTGGCAGCGCGGGCGATACGGTGATCGCCACGCCCTCGCCCGCTGCTTCGAGCAGGACCCGGACGGGACCACCGACGATGTCAGGAACGCCCGACGGTGCAGCCTCCGCCGTCGGATCGGCCGGCAATGCCTTGCCGCCCGTCCCGGCGATCGGCTCCGGCTCGGACACGACCGCTTCGGCCACAGCAGGCGGCACAGGCGGCGGTGGGCGGATCAGATCAATATAGACGAACCCGTCCTCCTCGATCAGTTCCACACTCTGCCCCTCGGGGGCGACAAAGCCGATCCGCCCGCCGGCCTCCTCGGCATAGACCGACACCCCGTCAACACGCCCGGCCAATGCTGACCGGATCGCCTCCGGTTCCAGCAGCACCGGGCCGTTCAACACCACCTCGACGCCCTGTCCGCGCTTGTGCAGCACGGCCGTCGTCCTGGGAGGCATCGCCAGCACCAACCGCGTCCGCTCCTCGGTCTCGGCCACATGCAGCCGAAGCGGCCAGGGGACCGGAGCAGCCTTGCGTGCCTCGATCTCGCGCACCGTCTCGCGCATCGTCCGTGCCCGGCGGGCCAGTTCCTCGACGACGGCGGGCGGCAGCGGCGGCGCCGGGCCGCGCCAGCCGGCAGGCAGCAGATCGAGATAGAACTGTTCCGCCGCGTCCTTGAGATCGGCCACCAGCGGCTGCACCAGCGCGAGCCGCAACGACCGGCCGTCAGGATCCATCCGCGCCGCGCCGACATAATCGGGCAGCAGGCGCGACAGCATGTCGAGCGGAATGGTGACCGGCCTGTCGAACAGCACCACCATCACCCCGCCGAGCGTCGAGACCCGCGCCACAACCGGCTCGGGAAATGTGAAGATCATCCGGCCAAAGCGCGGCTCCTGCTTGCCAATCACCGTACCGGACAGGGCCTTCTGCGCGTCAGCCGGCCCCAGCCCTGTGCCCAGCACAAGGCACGCCGCGAGCAGCATCGCGACACAGCGCCTCCACACCCATTCGAGACGACAATCCGACACCGCGACCGCGCATCCTATCCGCCGCCGGGAACGGCGACGCACGGAATGTAACCTTGAATTGTAAGTATAGGATTACTCAACTTTTCGGCTTTGCCGCCTGCTTGAGGCGCGGCAGTTCCGGCACCGATGCCGCTGGCGCCGGCGTGGTCGTGATCGGGGCGGCCGTGCCCTTGTCGGACACAGGTTCGGCCTCACTGCCCTTCATCAGCCCGGCTGTCAGCTTTTCCGCCGTTTCCGGCGTCATCTGCGCGACAATCTCCGCCAGCTTGCGCGGATTGATCGCCCGCGCCAGCGTGATCATCAGGCGCGCGTCCATCTTCTCGAACACGCGCGCCGCATCACGCGGTTTCATCGCCTCATACATGATGACCAGCGACTTGAGCGGCTGGGCCGCTGCGGCGGCCGCCTGCTTGCCTTCGGTCTCGGCGGCGGCTGTCGGTCTGAGCCCCGACGCCTTGGCCTCAAGCGTCTTTTCCGCCGTTTTCAGCATCGCCTCGCGCAATTCCAGTTCCTTGGCCCGGTCCTCAAGCTGTCGCCGCCGCTGTGCCAGCTTTTCCAGCACCTCGATCTCGGCTGCCGTTGGTGGCGGCACGGGCTGGGCGGCCGGCTCGGATGCCGGCTTGTCCTTGGTGGCTGGCGGTTGGGCGCCGGCCTTGGCACCGGCCTTGTCAGCGCTCTTGTCGGTTCCCTTTTCAGCACCCTTGTCGGCTTTCGGCGGCACCGATCCGGTGATGTCATCAAGCGCGGGTCCGCCCGGCCCCGCTGGCAGCGGCGCGGACGGTCGCGGCAGCGATTGCACCAGCGAAGGGATCGTCGGCGCGATGAGATAGCCACCACGGGTGGCCAGGCCGAGCAACTTGAGCGCAAAAAGGCATAGCCCGGCCACAATCAGCACGGGCACGATCCGCGGTCTTGGAAAACCGCCGGCGGTCACGCCTCGGCCTTCATCGACTTGCCGGCAGCGACGATCAGGCTGATGCGCTGGACGATCTCGCTACCCTCGCGCATCTTGCGGCTGAGGTCCTGCGATTGCCGGTCCGCCGCGCTGAGCCGGTCCGCCAGCGCTGAATCCGCCTCATGGATCGCGGCCCGCATCGTATCGAGCGCCCGCTCGGCCCGTTCGCTCGCTGCGGCCAGATCCTGCACCGTCTTGCGCATTTCCGCTTCGTTGAGCCGCAACTGTGCGAGCCGCCGCTCCAGCTTCATCGAGGTGCCCACGGTCACGATCAGCAGGATCGCGACGAACGCCTCGAGCGCAAAGGCAAAGGTCGTCGTCATCGCATGCCTCCCGTGGTCACCGCGACCGGCGTATCGAGCCGCACGGCCACCCGCCCGTTCGCGCGCCCCAGCCTGCCGCTGGCCAGCGACAGCGGACCGGCCCGCAGACTGACAACCGGATCGGACGGAACGTCGAACATCAGCGTTTCGCCCACAGCCAGCGCCCGCACCCGGGCGAGCGGCATCTCCGCTTCGGCCAGCACGGCGGTCAGGCGCGTACGGGCCCGCCCGATCTCGCGGGCAAGATGGCTGCGCCACACCCCGTCGCCGCCGAGCGCCGCGCCGGGATAGACCCCACCGAGATGAGGCAGCATCGGCTCGAGCGCCGCCAGCGACAGCGCGAGCGACAGCCGCGCCTCACGCCCGCGCCATCCCAGCGTCAGGGGCAGCACCAGCACGCCGCCCGCCGGTGCCGAGACAGGACCGTTCGCGCCCTGCCCCCACGCCCGGAAGCGCAAGACGAGCTTGCCAGCAGGTTCGAGGCAGCCGGTCAACGCGGTCATCAGATGGGTCGCCACCGGCTGCATCAGGCTGAGTTCGATCAGCGTCAGCGGCCGGTGCATCGCCGCTTCGGGCGGTGGCTTTCCGGCCCCGCCCAGCACGGCATCGACCATCATGAACACCGCCGGTCGTTCAATGGCGAGAAAGCCCGAATTCGGTCCGTTCGGCGCATCGAACTGCGCGACAATGGCGTTTGCGTCGAGTGAATCGACAAACTCGCTCGCCAGCGTCGCGCGCATCGGTCCGCGCGCCAGATCAAGCGAAATGCCCCAGGCCTTGGCGAGACGTTCACTGGCCACCCCCGGCCAGCGGTCGACCAGCCGCTCCATCAGCGGCAAGCGCAACGGGCCGGGGCGCACCGGCTGGATCAGCCCCTCGATGCCGTCCGGCGCGGCCGCCACCGGCATCGCCTCGTCGGGAGCCAGAACGTCAACCTGCGCCGCCATCACAGCATTGCCACCTGAAATGCTCATGCCACCCTCACTGAACCAGAACGTCCTTGAACAGCACCGCCTCGACCCGCGCCGGATGCACGGCAGCGTTGGTGCGACGGACCAGCTCCTCTTTCAGACGGTAGAAGCCGGCCGACCCCTCAAGGTCGCTGGCCTTCATTTCCCTGAGGAAAATCTGGAAGTTATCGAGAATCCGCGGCATCACCGGCTGCACCTCGGTCAGCGTTTTCTGGTCGGCCAGTTCGAGCGAGACCTTGAGCCGCAGGAACGACTGGCGCTCCTGTCCGGGCGGCACGGCGAGGTTGACGGTCATCTCTGGCAGATCGAGAAACACCGCCACCTTCTTGACGTCCTTGGCCGCAGCCGCCTTCTTCGACTTGTAAAAGAAGAAGCCGCCCCCGCCCGCCGCGAGCACCGCGACAGCCACGCCGATCATCAGCATCTTCTTGGACTTGGGGGCCTCCTTGTCGGACGGCTCCTCGGTCTTGCCCTTGGCCATGACGGAACTCTATCTTGGGTTGCATTATCGATTAGCACTCTCTGAAGTTTAGGTTACGAAATCGTTTACGAACCCCTTCGCACCCGGCAATTCCTGCCCAAGACCGGCAAGAGCCGCCCGCACAGGCTGGACGAGCGCCGCCAGGCGACATAATAAGTCATTGAAATATTGTTCACATTTTTCCCAATCACGATTGGCACGGGACTTGTTGCTGTTCAGGCATCGCAGAGGAACAGCGCCATGAACAACACCCAGTTGATCGGATTGTCCCGGCAGGTCGTGCTCAAGCGCGAGCTGGATGTGGTCGCCAACAACGTCGCCAACCTGATGACCAACGGGTTCAAGCGCCGGACGGGTGCCTTTTCCGAGCATGTAATGCCGGTCGCCCGCGCCAACGCCGCGCCGCAGGGCAGCCAGCGCATCTCATATGTCATTGAAAATGCGAGCACACTCGACACATCCGCCGGCGCTGTAGAAAAGACCGGCAACCCGCTCGATGTCGCCATCCGCGGCCCGGGGTTTCTCGCGGTAATGACGCCGCAGGGCGAACGCTACACCCGCAACGGAGCGCTCTCGCTCAATGAGCGCGGCGATCTGGTGACATCGGACGGCTATCCCGTGCTCTCGCAACAGGGGCCGCTGAGCTTCAACGCCGCCGACGGGGAGATCACCATCGCCGCGACCGGAACGGTCTCCACTGCGCAGGGCGTGCGCGGCACCTTGCGCCTGATGACCTTCGACAAGCCGCAGGACCTTGCCAATGAGGGCAAGAACCTGTTCGCCAGCGCCACACCCGCCCGCCCGGCCGATCCTGACGTGCGGCTGGAGCCCGGTGCGCTCGAACGCTCCAACGTCAACGGCGTCGCCGAGATCGCGCGGATGATCGAGATCACCCGCGCCTACACCAGCCTGACCCAGACGATGCAGAAAACCGACGAACTGCGCCGCGCGACGCTGTCGCGCCTTGCCGAGGTGAACTGATCCATGCGTGCCCTGCAAACCGCCGCCACCGGCATGATGGCCCAGGAACTGAACGTTCAGGTCATCTCCAACAACGTCGCCAACATGCGCACCACCGGCTTCAAGCGCCAGCGCGTGCATTTTCAGGATCTGCTCTATGAGACCCAGCGCCGCGCCGGGTCGCCGAGTTCGGATCAGGGCACCACGATTCCGGCGGGAATCTACGTCGGTTCAGGTGTCAAATCGGCCTCGACACCCCGGATCATGGGGCAAGGCAACCTGACGCCCACCGAGAAAAGCTACGATCTTGCCATCCGCGGCGAGGGCTATTTCCGCGTCCAGATGCCGGATGGCCGGACCGGCTACACCCGCGATGGCGGCTTCGAACTCGATGCCGACGGACGGCTTGTGACAACCGAGGGTTATCTCGTCGATCCGGCCATCACCGTGCCGAACAATGCCTCGAGTGTCAGCATCAATGCCCAAGGCGTCGTCAGCGCCTCGATCCCCGGACAGGTGGCGCCCCAGCAGCTTGGACAGATCCAGCTGGCGCGGTTCATCAACAAGACCGGCCTCGAATCGATCGGTGACAACCTGTTCATCGAAACCCAAGGGTCCGGCCCAGCCCTGACCGGCAACCCCGGCGCGGAAGGCTACGGCAGCCTGCAACAGGGCTATCTCGAGGAAGCCAATGTCAACGCCGTCACCGAAATCTCGTCCCTGATCGCCGCCCAGCGCGCCTACGAGATGAACGCCAAGGTCATCTCCGCCGCCGACCAGATGCTGAACGCGACGACCCAGGCCTTCCGCGGCTGACAAGGAGCATTATCGCCATGAACCGGTCCCTGAAACAGAGCCTTGCTGCGACCCTGTGTTTTCTCATGGCAACCGCAACGCTGGTCGCCCAACCCCACCCGCGCCTGAAACGCGAGGCGGTGGTAAGCGGCGAGATCGTCCGGCTCGACGATCTGGTCGAGCATGCCGGCGCGCTCGGACAGACGGCGCTGTTCGCTGCGCCGCAACTGGGCGGCGTCGGCACGATCCGCGCCGAGCGGATTGCCGAAGCGGCGCGCGAGCTTGGCCTTGCCGCGCTGGAGGGCGCGCTCGATGGCTCGATCATCGTGCGCCGGCCCGCCACCACGCTGTCGGCAGCAACCCTGACCGCCCTCGTGGCGACCACGCTTACCCAGCGCGACCGGCAATTTGCCGACGCACCGCTCGCCTTCGATCCGCCGCTGGCCGCCATCATCGGCGACACACCCGAAACCGTCGCTCCGCGTCTGGTGATCGAGGATCTGGATCTGCGCAGCGGCCGTTTCGTCATCCGCCTTGTTGCGGGGGCTGTGGCCCACCGGCTGACCGGCACCGCCGACCTGAGGATGGACATTCCCGTCCTCGCCCGCCCGCTCGGGCGGGGCGAGGCCATCACCGCCGGGGACCTTGCCAGCGAACGCAAGTCGCGCCGCGACCTGCCCGTCGGCATTGTCGAGGACCCGGTCCGTCTGGTCGGCATGGTGGCCCGGCGCGGCCTTGCTGCCGGCCAGCTGCTGCGTCAGAGCGACCTTGCCGCGCCTGAACTGGTCGAACGCAATCAGCCGGTCACCGTCTCCTACACCGCGCCGGGAATCAGCCTGACACTGCGCGGCCGCGCGCTCGCCGGCGGCGTGCTGGGTGCGGTCGTCCCGGTGCAGAACCTGACCTCCAAGCGGACGATCGATGCGGTGATCACCGGGGCCGGCAAGGTTTCGGCCCGGCTCGATGCGCTCCAGACCAAAGCCAGCAATTGAGGAATGACCGTCCCATGCGTTCTGTTCGCCTGACCACAGTGATGACCCTGGCCGGAGTTGCGGCCACCCTCGGCGGATGCAGCGCGGTCGACCGGCTGCGCGATATCGGCGAGCGGCCCTCGCTCTCCTCGATCGAAAATCCGGTCAGCCAGCCCGGCTACAAACCGGTGCAGATGCCGATGCCGACACCGCAGGTGGTCAGATCCTCGTCGAACTCCCTGTGGCGCTCCGGTTCGCGCGCCTTTTTCAAGGACCAGCGCGCCGCCCAGGTCGGCGATCTCGTCAACGTCCGGGTCAGGATCACCGACAGCGCCAAGATCGACAACCAGACCCAGCGGACGCGGACCAGCGGCGAGAATTTCGGTGTCGAGGGCTTTTTCGGTGCCGAACAGCAGCTGTCGAACATTCTCGCCGACGGCGTGAAGCCCGAAGCGCTGGTCAAGGGCTCGGCCAACTCGACCTCCAACGGGCAGGGCTCGGTCAAGCGGCAGGAGCAGCTTGTCACCGACATCGCCGCCATCGTCACGCAGGTCCTGCCCAACGGCAATCTGGTCATCGAAGGCAAGCAGGAGGTGCGCGTCAATTTCGAGGTGCGCGAACTGATCGTCGCCGGTGTCGTCAGGCCGGAAGACATCGAGGCGGGCAACGCCATCGAATCCACGAAGATCGCCCAGGCGCGCATTTCCTACGGCGGCCGCGGCCAGATTTCCGATATCCAGCAGCCGCGCTACGGCCAGCAGGTGCTCGATGTCCTGCTGCCGTTCTGACACTCAGTCGTCGCGGTAGATCTTCTCGCGCCGCTCATGCCGCTCCTGTGCTTCCAGCGACAGGGTGGCAATGGGCCGGGCATCGAGCCGCTGCAGCGAGATCGGATCACCCGTCTCCTCGCAGAACCCGTAGGAGCCGTCGGCAATCCGCAGCAACGCCGATTCGATCTTGGCAATCAGCTTGCGCTGCCGGTCACGCGCCCTGAGTTCGATAGCGCGGTCGCCTTCGGACGAAGCCCGATCGACCAGATCGGGATGGGTTTCCGTATCGCTCTGCATCGCGCTGAGCGTTTCCTCGGCATCGCGCAGAATTTCCTCTTTCCAGTTGATGAGCTTGCGCCGGAAATACTCCCGCTGGCGCTCGTTCATGAACGGTTCGTCGGAACTCGGACGATAGCCAGGATCGAGTTTGATCACCTTGTTGGCCATACGCGACATCCTCACCTCACGTCTCTTTCCTGCCCTATAGTCGCATTGACATGACAGGACAATTGCAAAGACCGTAAGTTTCAAATCCGAAGAAATAATGGTGCCTTGGCTGTACCGCCGACGCGCTGGCGAGCCGGACGCGCCGTGTTCAGCCCTGCGAATCGCCGCGCCGGCGGCGCATCGACGCCTTGGCCAGTTCAACATCGGCCCTCAGGCCAATCGAATCGAGCACCGCCGCAAGGCCCGGATCATCGCCGGCATCGATCGAACCATTGGCCAGCAGCAGCGTCCCGAGCGCCTCGTCGGTTGGCCCGCCAGACAGCAACGCAAGCTTGAGCTGATCCAGCGCCTCGATGATCGCCCGCCCGCGACGCGCACCGTCCCGGCGTCGCTCGAACAGATCGCCGACCGGCATCAGACCGACACCAACCGGCGCCGAGGCGGCGCTCGTCGCCTGCGTGCGCGCCGCCGGGCTCGCCACGGCAAAACCCGTCGACACCGTGCCCGACACGCGGGCGGAGCCGCTGGACATTCGATAGGCAGAAACCGGGCCGACACGCATCAGGACACAACCTTTCCGTGCATTACTGTGATCTGCGGATCGTAAACGGAGTGTAAACATCGCGGCTGTTCTTGCCGTCCAAGGATGTTTTTGCCCTGATGTTCGGTTGACATTTTCGCTCAATTGTTTGTTTTTTATCGACTTTGCCATTGGCACGGTGCGCGCATGCCTGTCGACACCCGTATGGGGTCGAGGAGTTTGCACCGCATGCCTGTCCCGCCGTTTGCACGCGCCCTGATTGCAGTCCTGTTACTCATGGTCCTGACCGGTCCGGCATCCGCCCTGTCGCGGATCAAGGATCTCGCCGCCATCGAAGGGATTCGGGAAAACCAGCTGGTTGGCTACGGCCTCGTCGTGGGCCTCAACGGCACCGGCGATACGCTCAACAACGCGCCCTTCACCAAGCAGTCGCTGACCGCGATGCTTGAACGACTGGGCGTGAACACCCGCGGCACGACGCTGCGCACCGCCAATGTCGCCGCCGTGATGGTGACGGCCAACCTGCCGGCCTTCGCCTCGCAGGGCACCCGGATGGACGTGACCGTCTCCGCGCTCGGCGATGCCAAGTCGTTGCAGGGCGGCACGCTGCTGGTCACGCCGCTGCTGGGCGCGGATGGCGAGGTCTATGCCGTGGCGCAGGGGTCGCTGGCGATTGCCGGCTTTGCCGCCGAAGGCGATGCCGCCAAGGTTACGCGCGGCGTGCCGACCGTCGGCCGCATCCCGAACGGCGCACTGATCGAACGCGAGGTCGAATTCAAGCTGGCCGACCAGAAGAAGCTGAAACTGTCGCTGCGCAATCCCGACTTCACCACCGCCCGTCGCATTGCCGCTGCGGTCAACGACTTTCTTGGCACCAGCACGGCCGAACCGGTCGATCCGGCAACCGTGCAGATGCATATCCCCAAGACCTACAAGGGCAACATCGTCCAGCTCCTGACCGAGGTGGAGCAGCTGCGTGTCGAACCAGACCAGCGCGCACGGATCATCATCGACGAGCGCTCCGGCGTCATCGTCATGGGCCGCGATGTCCGCGTGTCCACCGTCGGCGTCGCACAGGGCAACCTGACCGTCTCGATCACCGAACGCCCGGTTGTCTCCCAGCCTGAAGCGCTGTCGAACGGCGAAACCGTCGTCGCCCCGCGCACCGAAGTGCGGGTCGATACCGATGTCAAACGCAAGCTCGGCATCGTCGGTGAGGGCGTCAGCCTGCAGGATCTGGTCGATGGCCTGAACGCGCTCGGTATCGGTCCGCGCGATATGATCACCATCCTCCAGGCGATCAAATCCGCCGGCGCCCTCCAAGCCGATATCGAGGTGATGTGATGGCCGCCCTGCCCCCGCTGTCGCTGCCAACCGCCTCCGCCACGCTCGCGCCGCAGGCGCGCAAGGCGCTGGCCACGGCCAAGGACTTCGAGAGCCAGTTTCTGAAGTCCATGCTTGAGCAGGCGTTCGCGACCGTAGACGGCGAAGGCCCCCTCGGCGCTTCCGGTCCCGGCGCGGAAGCCTGGCGCAGCCTGCTGATCGACGAACACGCCAAGGCGCTTTCGGCGCGCGGCGGCGTCGGCATCGCGCCGGCCGTCTACCGCGATCTCGTCCGCGCAACAGGAGGAAGCCTCGATGCAAAGGCCTGACTGGGCGCATGCCCTGCTGGACGCGCTGATCGCGCTCGACGCGGTGGTTGTGGCTGAAACCCGGGCCGCCGCCGCAGGCCGCATCCGTGACGCGCTCGATCTGTTGCCGGCCAAGATGGATGCCTTTGCCCGCTACCGCACGGCACTTGCCGGCTGGCAGGCGCACAGCGAGGCGGTCATCACCCTGCCGGGACCGCTGATCGCCGAGATCCGCGCCCGCCATGAGGCGCTGGCGCGCACGCTCCGCCAGAACCACAGCGTGCTGACCACGACCCGCAGCGTCGCCGAAGACCTGATCCGCGACGTCTCGCACCAGATGAGCCGTCCGCTGCCCTCCGCCTATGGCCCTGCCGGCCAAAGCCGGGCCGCGCCGTCCCATGCCCCCATCGCCTTGTCCAGAACCAGTTGAGGAACTCCCGATGTCCCAGCCTGCACAGCATTATGCCAATTCCGCCCGCGCCGGCATGTCGCCGCGCGAAAGCGAAGCCAGTGCCCTTGTCAAAGCCGCTGCACGCCTGCAATTGGCGGCCGAGCGGGAGGTGCCCGGCAATGCCGCCTTCGAAGCCGCGCTGACCCACAACCGCAAGCTCTGGACGGTGATCCTTTCGAGTGTATCGCGCCCGGAGTCGGAACTGCCGCCCGAGTTGCGCGGTGCCGTCCTCACGCTCGCCAATTTTGTCCTCAACCACACCATCGCGACCACAGCCGCGCCCGATGCGGCCAAGCTCGCCTGCCTGATCGGGATCAACCGCGATCTGGCGGCAGGCTTGCGCGGACAAGCCTGAGCGGCACACACACCGCGCGGTCCGGGCGGCGCCAGCCCCCCGGATCGATCGCGCTCGCGTGTCGGTCAGTGACTCTATCCCAGGTAGCTGGCCAGCGAGAGCCGCCCGATGCTGGCGGTGACCTGATAGCTTGCCTCCAGCCGTGTCTGGATCGACAGGATCGAAGCCGAGAGTTCTTCGAGCGAGGGCTGCTCGATCCCGGCAATCGCTGTCTCGAACAGATTGGCGCGCTGCTGGTGGCGCTCGTTGGCCGACGCCATGGCCGCCGACGCCGCGGACAGGTCGCCGACGATCCCGCTGAGCGCTGTCGGCCCCCATTGGCTCGCCGCCCGGTCGGACAGGGCGCGGAAGCGTTCGACGGCATGACTGTCGCCGGTTGTCGGCTGTTCGGCGCCCAGCACCGCAAATCCGGCCAGCATGGCCTGAAGCGGCGCCTCATTGGCACGGGCCCCGACGCCAAGTGTCAGCCCCCGATCGATGGTCGTGCGCTGGCTGTCGCGCGCTGTCAGGGCCGGATCGGCATCGCCCTGATACCACAGCATCGTCGGCCGGCTGCCGCTGGCGGCAAAGCCGGTCGCGGTGTCGTACGGCGGTCCGTCGATCCGGCGGGCAGGCGTGTCGGCCGTTGCTGCGAAGAAATCCTGAGCCGCGACCATCGAGGACGCAGCGGCCAGCGCGGTATCGGCTTTCGCGGCAAGAGCGGCCGCCAGCGAGGCGCGGAGATTGGCGGCAGTATCGTTGAGATTTCCGGCAATGGTGAAACCGCTGGCGGCATCGCCCGGCTGGCCAACCTCGCGCGCCACCAGCGTGATGCTCTCGCTCGATCCATCCGGCAGCGACAGCGACAGCGTGATCGTCTGCCCCACTGCGAGCGTCGAGGACAGCGACAGCGAGACCGCACGCGGCACGCCATCCGGTCCCGTCACCGTGCCCCCGCTTAGCGAACTGACCATCGACTTGAGCTTGAAGCCAAAGGTCGGCGGGTTCTCCTCGGTCAGCGACACGGTGGCTCCGGTCTGGTCGAGCGTCAGGCGTCCCAGTCCGTCACCCTTGTCGGCAGCGCGCCGTTCGGCAATCAGCGTGCGCAGGCCGGCTGCCGCCCCGTCGCCATCAAGCAGCGCGCCGGCATCCGGCACCGGAACCTGATCGTTCGCACGGCCCGCGAACAGGTACTGCCCGTCAAGGTCGGTGTTGAGCTGGTCAAGCGCGGCAGCGAGATTGGCCCGCGCGCCGGTCGTCCGCACGCCGACGGTCTCGATCGTTTCCGGCCCGGTCGCCGTCAATGCGTCACGCCGCGCCGCTGCACCGAGTTTGGCCAGATTGTCGAGCGCGCCGCTCATCAGCGACAGGCGCAGCGCGCCGCGCTCGTTGACCGACTGATAGGCCGTTGTCCGGGACAGTTGCGCCCGCATGTCGATCAGGGTCGAACGGGCGGCGCCAACCTCGCCCAGCGTCTCGGCGCGCCGGCCGGTTGAAAGCTGGCGGCTCAGCGTGTCGAGGCTCTTGCGCAGGTCTTCGAGCCGGCCGGCCTGCCGTTCGGCGCTGTAGAGGCCGGGGGTGAACCGTGAGAGCGTGGTCATGGCCTTCTCCCTTGTGCGCCTAGATCCGCATCAACGCATCCAGCATCTGCTGGACGACGCTGATGATGCGGGCATTGGCGGCATAGGCGTTCTGCAATTCGACAAGCCGGGCCATTTCAGTATCGATCGAAACGCCGGACACATCGGAAAACCGCTGGCGCAGCGAACCGACGACGATCTGCTGGCCTTCGTCCATGCTGGCGGCATCCGCGGCCTGCGCCCCCTGCACATCGAGCATGCCGCGCAGCAACCCCGGCAGGCTCGCCGTGGTGACGCCGGAGACCGAACCGCCAACGGTCAAGAACCGGGCTGTCCCCTCCGTCAGACGGTTCATCAGCTCCTGCGGGCGGGTTGGATCGCCCGCCAGTGTCGATCCGTTCATCGACACCAGCAAGCCCGGATCGGCAAGAACGGTCGGGTTGACGGCAATGCGGCCGGCAAACCCGGTCTGCTGCGGCGTGCCGTCGAATGCGCCGGTAAACGCCCGGCTGGCAACGCCATTGCCCGCATCGACAAACAGCGGCAAGGCCGCATTGCCCGACAGCGGTGCAATCTGGGTGGCGAAGGCGGAAAGGCTGACCACATCGGTTGCCCCGGTCGCTCCGTCATCGAGCACCCTGAGCGTCCCGGCCGCAGGCGCGGTCACCGCAAAACCGCCGCCGAGCGCGGTCTGGATCTGAGCCGCCACGCTGGCATCGCCCGCGGAAAAATCAACCCCGATCAAGGATCGGCTCGCTGCCGTACCGACGCCGGACAGCGGCAGGGCAGCGGCGCTTTCAACCCGCACAAACGTCATGGTCCGTTCGGCAGCCCCCTCGCGCACCGTCACCGTGATCGGATCGCCCGCCGAAAGCCCGGTCATGTCGAGATCGAAACCGGTCGCCGCACCGCTTGTCGCCGCCGTGCTGGCCACCGGCTTGTCGGACATCATCCGCGCGACGCCGGCCGCCATCGCGTCAAGCCGCGCCTGCGCATCGACCAGCGTCTCGTCACGCAGGGTCAGCAGCGCGGCAATCTCGCCCGACTGCAGCGGTCCGGCCCTCAGATCAACCGCCGCGCCCTGCGGATCGACGATGGTCAACCGGCCGACGCCGCTCTCGTCCGGATCGGGACTGTACAGCGAGGAGGGCCCGATGGTCGCGCGCGGTTCGAACCGCAGCAGCGAGGCCTGTCCGTCAAACAGCGCACTGCCGCCGGCGGTAAAGATCGCAATGCCGCCGTTGCCGCGATCGGTCACACGGATGTCGAGCAGTTGCGCCAGCGCATCGACATGCCGGTCGCGCTCATCGAGCAGATCGGCGCGGGCGTTGCCGGCAGACACCATCGGCAACTGGCTTTCGATCCGGTCGATGGCGGACAGGGCCTGGTTGACCTGCCCCACCGCGCCGTCCAGCCCCGCCTCGGCATCGCCGCGCAGGGTCTGGATGTCGGCGCTGAGCTGATTGAAGCCCGAGGCCAGCAGCCGCCCGGCCATCAGCGCGTCGTTGCGGGCCGATGTGCTGGCCGGTTCTGCCGCCAGCGCCTGCATCGTACCGGAGAAACCGTTGAACAGCGTATCGAGGCTGGTCGCCCCGCCCGGCACGCCAAAGCTGGTGTCGAGCCGCGACAGAAATCCCGCCATCGTCGCGGTGTAGGCCGCGCCCGCACTCTCGCGGCGGATCTGGCGTTGCAGCACGGCATCGAGCACGCGCTGCACCTCGCCGTCGCGCACGCCGGACGGGCCGGTCTCGACCGCCGCCACCGTCCGCCGCGCATAGCCTTCCACCCCCGCGCTGGAGATATTGCGCGAGACGGTATCGAGCCCGGTTTCGACCGAGCGCAACCCCGTCAGCGCGTTGCCGATGGCGATGGAGAGGCTCATCGCTCACTCACCGGATGATGTTGAGCACGTCTTGCAGCATCTGCTGCGACGTCGAAATCACGCGGGTATTGGCCGAATAGGCCTGTTGCGTCACGATCATCTTGGAAAACTCCTCCGAAATGTCGCTGTTCGAGTTCTCGACCGCGCTGCCGACGATTTCCCGCCCCTGCTGCATCAGGATCGGCGGGCCGGATTCGAGCGTCTGCTCATAGACCCCGCCATCGCGCCGTTTGAGACCATTGTCGCCGTTGAACCCGGCGACCACGACCTGCGCCAGCCCGACGACCTGCCCGTTGGAATAGCTGCCGATGATCCGCCCGGCATCGCCCACCCGCACACCTTCGAGCACGCCGGAGGCATAGCCGTCCTGCCGCACGGCGTTGATCTGGGTCTGGCCGTTGGCATCGGCGAACTGGGTCAGGCCGCTGGCGGTGAAATCGAGCGTGATCGGCCCGACCGTGGTGTTGTTGACGCTCAGCGAGGCCAGCGAGAGGGACGGTGCCGAGGTCAGCCGGCCATCGCTGTCGAACGTGAAGTCCGTGCCGACGTTCCGCCATGCCGCCGCCGCGCCCGTGGCAGTCGAATCCTCCTGATAGAACAGGTTCCAGGTGTCGGTTCCGGTTGCCGCATTCTCGGTCTTGGCCCAGCGCATCTGGACGTTCACCGGCGCGCCGACATCGTTGTAGACCGTCACCGCGCCTGCCGAGATCGACCGGTTGACGAACGCCGTCACGTCCGACGCCGCGACATAGCCCGCGCCGCCGACCCGCGGATCGACCGCCATGCCCGATGCGGTCAGCAGTTCGGACCCCGCCACGGCTGAATCCGCATCGTTGGTCTGCGGATAGCTCGGCAGGTTGGCGCGGTATTCAACGATACTGGTCCGCTTGGCCGGCAGGTTGTCGTTGGACACCCGGACGACATCGGGTTTTGACCCCTTCACCGATCCGGTCAACGGATCCATCGCCAGCCCCTTGAGATAGTAGCCGGCGCCGTTGACGAGGTAGCCGTCCTTGTCGATCTCGAAATCGCCGCGCCGCGTATACAGTTCGACGCCGCCGAACACCGGCAGCCCGCTGGCCGACCCGGTGCGTTCCTGCACCACGAACATCCCCTCGCCGTTGATCGCCATGTTGGTGCCGATCTGCGTCGTCGAAAGGTCGCCCTGCTGCATCACCGTGTTGCGGCCCAGCGCCAGCACGGATGCGCCCTGCTCGCGCCCGAGCGGACTTTCGGGGATCAGATCGACAAAGTTGGTATCGACCCGCTTGAACCCGGTTGTCCGGCTGTTGGCTATGTTGCCGGAGATGTTCTCCAGCGCAAAGCCCTGCGCCTTCAGCCCGGTAACCGCTGTCAGCATCGCCCCGAAAATACCCATACCACGACTCCAAAGGTGACCACGGGCCACCGCGATACAAGTCGCGTTCCAAATCGCGTCATCAATATTTTCAGAGACTTATTGTCGCTCACGCCTGACCGGCGCGGAATCGGATTCCGCCTGTCGCAGCGTCACCCGGCAGATTTTTCCGCCTGCCCGCCGATCGGCAGCAACGAGCCGGCGACATCCGACAGCGTCGGTGCCGGCAGGGCCCGGAAACGCATCGGCCGGCAGACAGCGATGGCCGAGAGCCCCACCCGAGCGGTCAGGACACCATTGAGCATCCCCTCGCCAAGCTTGCTCGACAGCCGCCCGGCAAGCCCCGCGCCGATGAACTGGCTGAGCGCATCCTGCGCCACCGCGACGCCGCCGGTGATCGCCAGATGGGTCATCACCCGCGCCGACAGCCGCCAGATCGCCAGCCCGCCCGGCCGCCCGTTGTAGACGGTCGCAATCTGGCTGATCAGCCGCACGCCCTGGAACAGCACGAAGACGATATCGACCCATGCCCGCGGCGACAGTGTCGTCACCATCGCCACTTTCGACGCGGCAGAAGCAATCGCCGCCCGCGCCGCCCGATCCTTGGGCGTCATCAGTTCGCGTTCGGCAAGGGCGATCAGATCGGGTGCATCGATGATCTCGCCGGTATACCCCTCAAGTGCCGCGCGCCCCCGCGCCGTGGTCGCGTCTTCGCGGTAGAAGCGATTGACTTTATGAATGAACGCACGCGCGGCCGGGGTGGTTCCCGCGGCCAGCGCCTCATCACCCGCGACGCGCAGGGCTTCGGCCGACCCGAGCCGGGCGAGGGCAGAAAGTTCACGCGCCAGCACCACGACCAGTGAAAGCAGCGCCACGGCCCCGAGCGCCAGCGCAAGATAGCCGAGCACCGGCCAGCGCCCCATCAGGTCGAGGATGAATTCGTAGGCCCACAAGCCGACGGCAAGACTGATGAAGGCGCCGAGCGCGCCAGCCAGCAGCCGCAGCCAGACATTGCCACGGGCCCTGGATTTTTCTTCCGCAATGCCAGCAGGCTGCTCGAATTCGTCAGCAACCTCGACAATCCGCACCCCGCCTGCGGCGCGGCGCGGCGCATCGGCTGCCGAAGTCTTGTCAGCCGGGTCGATCGAGAACACTTCCGGAGCGCGCGCCATCTCAGCCTGTCAGTTCAGTTTGTCGCCGAGGAGAAATTCCAGCACGGCATCAAGGCGAATATGCGCCAGCGGTGCCAGTCCGCCTTCGCGCGCAATCTGCGGCACGGGCGGACGAAACCGCAGGAAGCGGATCGGATCGAGCGGCCGGGCCGGATCGAACAGCACGGCGGGATTGTCCGGCAGATCGCCCGGATAGAGCGCGGCCTCGCGCACGCCATCGAACACATCGGCACCGAGACGCTCCCCCTTGATCGGGATTCCCGCAATGCAATCAAGCGTTTCTCCCTTGCGCTTGACTTCCACTTCACGCGTCGCCCTGACCGCCGCCAGCGCCGCCACATCAAGCGCGGATCCGGCCCCTTGCGCCCGCGCCAACGCCCGCCGGGTGATCAGCCGGAGCATCGCTTCGAGCCGGTCGTGGTTGGCGTGGTGAATGTGGTCGGCCTTGGTGGCGGCGAACAGGACCTTGTCGATGCGCGGGGCGAACAGAGTGGAGAGGATCGAGTTCTGCCCCACCCGGTAAGCGGCAAGCACATCGGTCAGCGCCAGTTCGAGATCGCCCAGCGCCTCGCGGCCGGCATTGATCGCGCTCAGCACGTCGACCAGCACCACCTGCCGGTCAAGCCGGGCGAAATGCTCCCTGAAAAACGGTTTGACGACGTGCAGCTTGTAGAAATCAAACCGGCGCGCCATCATCGCATGGAGCGAAGTCGGCCGCTGCTCGGCCGCCGTATCCGGCGGCAACGGTGCGAAGGTCAGGGCCGGCGAGCCGGCAAGATCGCCCGGCATCAGGAACCGTCCGGGCGGCAGCGACGACAGGCCGATCTCCGCGTTGCGGCATGTCACCAGCCCCGCCGTGAACGCCTCGGCCAGAGCACGCGCCACCATCTCGTCCGCCGGCGCGCCGGCATCAAGGCCGACGAGCCGCTCGCGGAATGGCGCAAACGGCACCGCCCGTGCCCCCTCGCCGATCGAGGCGAGCGTCTGCCGGCTCCACGCGGCATAGTCGAGATCGAGCAACGGCAGGTCGAGCAGCCATTCTCCGGGGTAGTCGACGATATCAAGCGCCAGCTGTCCCTTGCCGCTGCCGAACCAGCCGGCGGGGCGTTCATAGTCGATTTCGATCCTGATCTGGGAAATTTGGCGGGTCGACTGCGGCCAGTCCCGCTCGGGACCGGTCAGCGTGGCAAGATGGTCCTCATAGGCGAACCGGGCCACGTTCGGGTCCGGCTGCTCGACGATCCGGGCCCGGGCGATCCGCCCTTCGGCTGCGGCGCGGAACACCGGCAACCGCCCGCCGCCGACCAGCGCATGCACCAGCGCGGTGATGAACACGGTCTTGCCGGCGCGCGACAGGCCGGTGACGCCGATCCGCAGCGTCGGCATCGAGAACGAGGCGAGATAGTCGAACAGGCTGGCCGAAGCGAGGCGCGCCGTGTCTGTCCAGTCGCTCAGCGTGTCGCGCGCCATCGGCTGGCCCCTAATCCTCGTCGGTGAGGCCCATATCCGCAGGGGTGAAATAGTGGGTCAGCGCGCAATCGCCGTCCTCGATCTCGCTCCACGGCGTCAGGACGTTGAGGACGACACAGGTCGCTGTGGGAAATCGGGCGCGGGCGCGGGCGCGGGCGCGGCTGTCGCTCTCTTCGGGATCGGCAAGGCGACTGGCAAGTTCCGCAAGGCCGGGGTTATGGCCGATGATCATCACGCTCTTGGTGCGCGGCGGCACCTTGCGGATGCGCTTGAGGATCGAGCCTGCGGACGCGAGATACAGTTCGTCCTCGATTGTCGCCGCGCCGAGCCCGCCGGCAGCAGCGGCGAGCGTATAGGTCTCCTGCGTCCGGGCGGCGCTGGAGACCAGAATGATCTCGGGATTGAGCCCCATCCGCTTCAGCTCCGCGCCAATGAGCGGAGCGGCGCGCTGGCCTTCGGCCGCGAGCGCACGGATATGATCGCCGCCCGGACCGGCCGGCACAGCTTTGGCATGGCGAAACAGGATCAGCGACGTCATGGCCCCTATCTGCCATCACGAATCGAAAATTGCGAGAGGGATGCGCGCGGAATCCTTGGCTTATCTGCGCCGATCGGGCATCAGGACAGCATGACCGCGCCGCTTCGCTATGCCTTCCGCCCGCGCCCCTTCACGGCAGAGACCACGCTTGAGCTGACCCGCGACATGCTGGTGGCCAACCGGGCTGGTCGCGAGACGTCCATTCCCTATCGCGAGATTGCGACAATCCGGCTGTTCTATGCCCCGCGCGGCATCAATTTTTCCGGGTTCCGCGCCAAGGTCTACACCCGCAACGGCAAGACCGTGAGTTTCGAGGACCGCAGCTACAAATCGCTGGTGGAGCAGGAGCGGCTGGAAGGTCCCTATCGCCTGTTCGTCGAGGCGCTGGTCGCGCGCACGGCGGCGGCCAACCCGGACGTCCTGCTGCATGCCGGCAAGATCGCGCCGATGCTGGCGCTGGTCGCGCTCGTCGGCGCCGTCACGCTGGCGCTGCTGGCCTATTTCGGCTTTCGCGCGCTCACCGCCGGACAATATGGCACCGCGCTCGGCGTTGCCGTCTTCGTCGGCTATTTCAGCCTCTGGACATGGCAGTTCACCATCCGCAACCGCCCGCGCACGTTCAACGCGCGGGCGATTCCCGCCGATATCCTGCCTGCTGCCGGCGCAGGGGCGGGACGGACCTAGCGGACCACCAGCACCGAGCAATGGGCGTGGCGGACGATGTTGGCCGCGTTTGAGCCGATCAGATAGGTCGCAAACGACGGATCGTGCGAGCCGACGACGATCAGGTCGGCATTCCATTCCTTGGCCTCGCCAAGCACCTCGTGATAGATCGCGCCGATCCGCACAACCGAACTGATGGTGGCCGGAGCCATTCCGGTTTCGGCTGCGAACTTGGCCAGATCCTGCTCGGCCCGTTCACGTTCCTGGGCATCGTAGTTGGTCGGCATGTAGTCGAGATAGGCTGCCGGAATCAGCGACAGGACGTTGAGAAGCCGGACATGACCGCCCGTCCCCTTGGCCAGGCCAACGGCCTTGGCGATGGCCGGCTGGGCGACCTTGACGTCACCGAGATCGACCGGAACAAGAATGCGATTGTACATCAAGACCTCCTCATGGCTTGCGGCAGCCTAGGCGCGCACTCTGGCAAAATCTTTGCGGCAAGACAAACCGCCGGCGTCGCGCGGGTTGACCCGCCTTGTCAGACGCCGCATGGTCGCGCTCCTCCTCGCTGCCGTCAGGTCCAGCCCATGTCCTCCTCGTTCCGCTCGCCCATCGTGTTCCTGATGGTGATCCATTTCATCAACATGCTCGGCTATGCCGGCTGGAACGGGCTGTTCAACAACTTCGCCAAGGAAATGGCCGATTTCACCGGCTATGAGATCGGCATCGCCCAGAGCGTGCGCGAAATTCCCGGTTTTCTCGCCTTCACGGCCATCGTCTGGTTCATGGTGATGCGCGAGCAGGTCTTCGCGCTGGTCAGCCTGATCGTGCTGGCGCTGGGCGCAATCATCACCGGCTACCTGCCCTCGTTCTGGGGCATACTTGTCGCCACCATCGTCATGTCGGTCGGATTTCACTATTCGGAGACCGTTAACCAGTCGCTGTCGCTCCAGCTTTTCCCCAAGAAGGACGCGCCGCGTCTGCTCGGCAAGGTGGCCGGCGCCGGCGCCGCAGCACAGCTCGCCGGCTATGGCGGATTGACATTGCTGTGGTGGTCGGGCGTGCGCGATTATCGCCTCCTGTTCGGTGGGCTTGGCCTGATCCTGATCGCTCTGGTTGTCTGGGCCTGGCTGTGGTTTCCGCGCATCGAAGGCACGGTCCCCCAGCGCAAGACGATCGTGCTGCGCTCGCGCTACTGGCTCTATTACGCGCTGACGCTGATGAGCGGGGCGCGGCGGCAGATCTTTACGGCTTTTGCGGCCTTCCTGCTGGTCGAACGGTTCGGCATGAAGGTTCATGAGGTCGCCGGGCTGTTCCTGCTGACCTCGGCGCTCAACATCGCGGTGGCCCCGTGGTTCGGCACGCTGATCCAGCGCATTGGCGAACGGCGCACGATCATGCTGGAGAACATCGCGCTGATCGTCGTTTTCGCGGGCTATTCGGTGACGCTCGATCCGCTGGTCGCCGCCGTTCTGTTCGTGCTCGACGGGGTGTTCCTGACCCTCGTCATCGCCCAGCGGACCTATTTCCAGAAGATCGGCGATCCGGCCGACATGTCGCCGACGGCGGCGGTGTCGTTCACCATCAACCACATCGCGGCGGTGTTCATTCCGTTTGTCTTCGGCATGCTGTGGATCAAGGACCCGGCTCTGGTGTTTCAGGCCGGCGGCGTCATCGCCTCGATCTCGCTGGTGCTTGCCTTCCTCGTCCCGCGCGATCCGGGCCACGGCCGCGAGACGGTGATGAAGGAGAATGCAGCCGGGGTAGCGGCGGCCACGCCGGCGGAATGAGCCTCAGCCCTGACGCTTGGGGGTCGTCACCGTCAGCCCGTCAAGCGCATCGGTGATCTTGATCTGGCACGACAGGCGCGAGGTCTTGCGGACATCGGAGGCGAAATCGAGCATGTCCTCCTCCATCGGCTGCGCCTTGCCGACCGTGGCCAGCCACGCCTCGTCGACATAGACATGGCAGGTGGCGCAGGCGCAGGCGCCGCCGCATTCCGCATCGATGCCGGGCACGGAATTGCGGATGGCGGTTTCCATCAGCGTCGCGCCGACCTGTGCCTCGACCGTGCGGGCGGTGCCGTCGGCGGCGATGAACGTGACTTTCGGCATTCCAGTTCCCCGAATAACAAACACGCGCGCCGGGTAGCGCGCGTGGCCATGCTAGTCAATCATCAGGCCGGTTGGAAGGGCCAGCCGCTCAATGCGGGCGCTGCAACTCGGCAATCGTGTCGCAGGCAGCCGATACGCAGGTGCGCAGGGCGGCAATCGCCTTGGCCGCTTCGATATCCTGCTGCGGCGGCACGATCTCGACCGCCTCGGCCGCCATCGCCACCTGCCAGGCGCCGACCGCGCGCGACGAGCCCTTCAGCGTATGGGCAAAATCGCTGCGCTCGCGCTGGTGCACGCTCTCCTCGATCCGGGCCAGCAACGTGCGCGCCTGCTTGAGATAGAGGCTGAGGATTTCCTGCTCCAGACCCCGGTCGCCCAGCGTCTGGCGGGCGAGATGCACGAGATCGATCGGTCGTTCGTAGGACGCGGAATTACCCGTCCGGGCGGCTGCATCCTCTTGATTTCGCCACATGTCTGTCCCTCTGGCTGAGCGTGGTCTCTGAACCCGGACGCTACGGCCGACAGTTTAAGATCGGGCAAAGATCGCAGGTTGGGGCACCGCTCTCTGGCGTCATCGTTAACGAAGTTTTCAAATCGGTTAACAAGGGCAGTTTCGCGGGGGCGAGCGAAGGGTTACAGTGGCTCGATTAAGCAGTTCTTAACACTTGGCGCGTGCGAGGCCCATGCGCGCCATCTCGTTGGAACGGCTCGACCCGGCGTACAAGCGTAACGAGGCAGCGATGGCGACCAAGAAGAAAGTCTCCGACCCGACAGAAGCGGCACTGTCTGCGATCGAGGAGGCACTGACCAACGATCTGTCTCGGGAGGCGGTAGCGCCCGCCGCCGATGCCGCAGCGGGCAGTACACCGCCCCGGATGCCCAAGGTGGATGCCGACGATGTGTTCGCGGCCGAGATCGCCGAGGCCGCGCGGGCGACCGTTGCGCGCCGCGCCGAACCGCTGGACGATTCCGCGCTCGCCGTCAAAACCGACCTGCCCCTTCCCGCGCCGGCCAACCGGATCGACAGCGAGACCGCCTCACCGCCGCCGACTGCGCGCGATGCCGCCAATGACGACCGCATTCCGGTCCAGTCGCTGCTGTCCGGTCTCGAGGCGCGCGCCTCGCGCATGCCGCTGTTCTGGGCGTTTCTCGCCTCCGCCATCTGGCTCGGCGGGGCCTATGTCTATCTGACGCGAGAGGGCGGCTTGCTCTCGGGCGTCGATATCGCGGCGTTGCCGTTGGTCCCGGCGCTGTCGGCCGCGACCGCCGTGCTGGTGCCGATGATCCTGTTTTTCATGCTTGCCGGCGTGCAGCGCCGCGCGCAGGAAATGCGCATGGCGGCCTATGCGATGGGCGCGATTGCCGCCCGTCTGGCCGAACCGGAGTCGATTGCCACCGATTCCATCGCCACGCTCGGACAGGCCGTGCGCCGCGAGGTGTTCTCGATGGGCGACGGCATCGAGCGCGCCATCGCGCGGGCCGGCGAGCTGGAATCGCTGGTCCATACCGAGGTGGCGGCGCTGGAGCGGTCCTACGGCGAAAACGAGACCAAGATGCGTTCGCTGCTTGGCGAACTGGCGATGCAGCGCGATGCGCTCAACGCCAATGCCGAGCGCGTCCGCAACGCCATGCTGGCCGCGCAGGAAGGCCTGACCCACCAGCTCACCACCATGTCGGGCGCGCTGGCGACCTCCGTCGGCGACATTGCCCAGCGCGTGTCCCAGCAGCTCGATGAAAAACGCGACGAGGTGACCCGCACCCTCTCCAGCGCCTCCGACGAGATCGTCACCCGTCTCGGCGACCATTCGACCGACATGATCCAGCGCCTCGCCGCCGCCGGCGACGATGTCAACGCGCGGCTGTCCGGCACCGGATCGGATATCGCCCGCCTGCTGACCGAGACCGGCAGCACGCTGACTGGCGAGATTTCCGAGCGCGGCCACGCCGTCGCCGCCACGCTCAGCAGCACCGGCCAGTCGATCCAGACGGCGTTTGCCGAATCGGCCCAGATCGTGACCGAATCGTTCAATGCCGGCAGCCAGACGATGCTGGCCGCCCTCGGCGCCCGCGTCGACGAGGTCAATACCTCGATGCGCACCACCGGCAACGAGATCACCCAGCAACTGGCCGAACGCAGCGGGGAGCTCAACACCGCGCTCCAGGCAACCGGCGAGGCGCTCTCAAGCTCCATCGCCAATCAGGGGGCCCAGGTTCTCGCCCGCCTGCTGGAGACCAACGACAGCCTGTCGGCCCGTCTGGCAAGCCAGACCGACGAGATCGCGACCCGGATCATCGGTCATTCCGAAGACATCGCCTCCGCCTTCCAGAGCGCGGGCGAAAGCCTGACCGGCACGCTGGCCACCCAGAGCGAAGCGGTGCTCTCGCGTCTGGTCGAAACCGGCGACACGATCACCACCGGCATCGCCAGCCAGAGCGACACGATCCTGTCCCGCATCAAGGACAGCGGCAATGCGATCATTGTCGACCTCTCGGTGCGCGGTGAATCGGTCGAGACCGGCATCAACGAGGCGGCGACCCGTGCCGCCGAAACGATCGTCGCCCGCGGCACCGATATGGCCGAGGGGATCGAGGCCGCCGGCGCTGCCGTGGCCGAACTGATGGCCGGACAGGGCGAGATCGTCACCCGCGCGCTCGAACAGGCGCATGGCCGGATGCAGGATGTCGTCTCGGTCAAGGGCGAGGCCCTCGCCGAGCGGCTGACCGTGGCTGCGAACCGGATCGAGCAGTCGATCGGCACCGACGCCAGCAGGCTCGAAGAGCAGCTCGAGACGACGACCGACCGCTTCGCCACCATTCTGGGCGACCGGTTGCAGCAGATCAACGAGGCCTTCACCGTCTCGGGCGAGGCGCTGTCGGGCATGATCGGCCTGCATGCTGAAAAGGCCCGCGAGGACTTTGCCACCCACGCCACGGACATCCATGGCGAATTCGAGAAGAAGACGCACGACACCACCGTGCATTTCTCGTCCGTTGCCAAGGACATTGCCTTTGCGCTGGAGCAGCAGGGCAGCCAGGTCACCGACGCCCTGTCGGAGACCGCCCGCCGGCTCGCCGACGAGGTCGAGAGCCGCACCGCCGGTCTGTCCGACCGCTTCGGCGCCTTCGAAAAGGCGTTCGTCGAGCGCGCTGTCAATCTGGAGCAGCTTGTGCTGGTCCATGGCGCAACGCTCAACGAGCAGCTTGAAACCCATCTTTCGGCCTTCGAGACCCGCGCCACTGACAAGACGGCAGCGATTTCCGAAAAGCTCGAAGGGCTGATCGCACGCGCCGATACCGGGCTCGACCAGCGCGCCCGCCTGCTCAGCGACATGCTGGCCGAACGGACGCTGGAATTTGCCCGCGCCATGGCCGACGGCAGCCAGACCATCCAGTCGAGCATCGACGGCAAGGTCGAGCATGTCAGCCGTGCGGTCGAGGCCGAAACCGCCAAGCTGGCCGAGCGCATCGAAAGCCATGTCGGCACGGTGACCAGCGCCCTGTCGTCCGAGGCCGACCGGATTTCCCAGACCCTTGGCAGCCGCACCGGCGCGCTCGCCGAAACGCTGGCCGGCCATACCGAAGCGTTCCAGACCCGCGTCGTCGGCCCGCTGGAAACGATCTCCGGCTCGCTCGCCAGCCGCAGCGAGACCATTGCCAGCACCATTGTTGCGGCCGCAGAAAAGGCCGATCAGGCGCTCTATGTCCGCGTTTCGGAAATGGAGCGCCTGCTCGATGGCGTGTCCCAGACCGTCGGCAAGCGCCTTGTCGGCGGGGCCGAAGAGGTCAGCGCCCGGCTGGGTGCCCAGTCCGAAGAGATCCGCAGGCTGTTCGACGACAGCGCCTCCGGCCTGTCGGCCCGCACCTCCGAAATGGTTGATCGCCTTGTCGGCGGGGCCGAAGAGGTCAGCGCCCGGCTGGGTGCCCAGTCCGAAGAGATCCGCAGGCTGTTCGACGACAGCGCCTCCGGCCTGTCGGCCCGCACCTCCGAAATGGTTGATCGCCTTGTCACGCGGGGCCAGGCCTTTGTCACCGCCTCGGGCGAGATCGCGGCGCGGCTGGAAAGCCACAGCGGCAAGTTCGCCGAGGTGCTGGAACAGCGCGGCGCGGATGCCGCCGCCACCATCGCGCGGACCGGCAACATGGCCGCCCAGCAGATCAACACCTCGCTGAACGAGGTCGACAGCACCCTGACCAAGGGGACCGAGGCGGCGATTGCCAACCTGACCGAGGTGCAGCAGCGCCTGCGCGGCGAGATCGGCATGATGCTCGGCCGTCTGACAGACGCCAACAACGTGCTGACCCAGATTCTGGACAGCGCGACCAAGGGCCTCGCCAATGTCGAGACCGGGCTGACCAGCCGCGTTGCCAAGCTCGAATCGACCCTGAACGCGATCATCTCGGCCTCCAGCGATGGCACCCGCCAGCTCGCCGAACAGGTTGAGACGACACTTGGCTCGATCGTCACGGCGACCGACACCGGGGCCCGCCAGCTGACCAGCCAGCTCGCCTCGATGCGCGACACGTCCGAGGCCATCCTCGACCGGTCGAGCAGCGTGGCAGGCGATCTGTCGGAGCGCACCCGCGCCCTGATGGAAGCGACCCGCACCCTCGCCGTTGTCTCCGATCAGGCCGAGCAGGCGATCACCACCCGCCAGCAGGAAGTCGACCGCGTTGCCGGCCTGCTTGCCGAGCGGACCGAATTGCTCGAACACGGCATGCGGGCCTTTGCCGGCGCGCTCGACGACAACCTCAAGGGGGCAGAAGCCCGCTCGCGGCAGGTCGCCATGGCGCTGGCCGAGAATGTCCGCGCCATCCTCTCGCAGGCCGAGGAGCAGTTCACCACCCTGCGCGCCCAGACCGGCGAGGAGCGCAAGCGCGCCAGCGAGGACCTCAACGCGGCCTATGGCCAGACGCTGAGCGAGATCGAGACCCTGTTCGGCCGCGTCACCTCCGGCTTCAGCCAGACCGCCGAGCAACTGCGGACCACCGCCGGCGATGTGCTGCGCGAACTGGAATCGACCCGGTCGGAACTCAGGCGCACGACCGCCGACATGCCGCGCCAGACGCTCGAAGCAACCAGTTCGGTCCGTCGCGCGGTCGCCGATCAGGTGAAAATGCTCGAATCGCTCAGCAGCATCGTCGGCCAGACCGGCGGCGGTCGTGACGTTGCGCCTCCGCGTACCGTTGCCGCGCCGCAGCCGCCGGTGGCGCCTGCTCCGGTCAGCAGGGCCGCAGCCATGCCGCTGCCCGATCTCGATCTGCGCCCCACACTGGGCGAAACGCCGGCTCCCGCCGCCAAGCCCTCGCCGGCTGCGCGCGCGGGTCAGAAGGGCTGGCTGTCCGACCTGCTGCATCGCGCTTCGGAGGTCGAGGTTGCTGCCCCCGCCCCCGAGACGGCTGATCCGCTGACCCTCGATATCGCCCGCATGGTCGATGCCGAAGTTCTCGAGGATGCATGGGATCGCTTCGCCCGCGGCGAACGCAACGCGTTCACGCGCCGGCTCTATACGGTCCAGGGTCAGCAGACCTTCGATGATATCGGTCGCAAATACCGCCGCGACCAGGAGTTCCACGATACCGTTGACCGCTACATCACCGAGTTCGAGCGCCTGCTCGACGAGGCGGGCGGTGCCAACCGGTCGGGCAAGGCCGCCCGGGCGTACCTGTCATCGGACAGCGGCAAGGTCTACACCATGCTGGCCCATGCGGCGGGGCGGTTCGAATAACCAAACCCAGTTTCGCCAGTCCGCATAACGAAACGGCCGGGATGTCCCGGCCGTTGTCGTTTGCCATGTGCGGCGGGAGGGACGGCGCCTCAGCGCCCGGCCAGATACAGCAGCGCCATCGCCACGATCAGGATGACGACGAGCGAGACGATCGCCACCATCGCGTTCTTGCTGCGCGGCGCCGGTGTGCGCGTGTAGGGGGCGATGCCGCCGCAGGACGGGCACCAGCGGGCCGACACATGCACCGGGCTGTGCCCGCAATGGCGACATCCGCCAAGATCGTTGTTCTCAACCATCACGCCCGTCCCGAGGTCCACTGAACAATATCGGCCAGCACCCGCCGGGATGCCTGATCCAGCGCGCGCGCCGCGTCCGGCCCGCCGAACCCGCCAGCCGGCGCCCGCGCGCCGAACGTGCGCGCCGCCACGATACGCCCCGAACGGTCGTTGACGATGCGCACCGTCACTTCGACCACCGCCTCGCCGCTGGCCTCGCGGATCTCGAAGGTGCGGATGTCGGTGTTGAGCTGGTTGGCCGCCATCAGCCGGTCTCCCGGCCGGCCGACGCTGCCCGCCCGCCGGGCATTCTCGAAACTCTGGATCAACCGGGCCTGAAACAGCTTCGGCAGCCGGTCAGGCCATTGCACGCCGGGGAGATAGGCAACGCCGTTGTCGCCGGTGCGGATCGGGATGCGCTCGGAATCGACAAACGAGACGGCGACCGGCTCGGCCACCACCAGCGTGCCGCGCCCGGCGGCAGCCTTCAGATCGCTGGCCGCGCCAAGATCATAGGTCGCGGGCGGCGGCGTCGAACAGGCGGCGAGGCTCGCAAGGCACACCCATGCCGCAAGCCGACGCCCCTGCCCCCAACCGATCACGCTCACGACCAAACACTCACGACTCTCGGACCCCTCATCGCCTGTAGTCGGGAATAGTCGAGCGTCCGCCGGTAATCAACTGCGAGGGATTGCGTTCGAAGCTGCGCACCGCCCGCCCGACGTCGTTGACGGCCTTGCGCGCCTCGCCGGTCAGCGCTTCAAGATCGCGCAGGCCCGGCCCGGCAAAGCGTGAAATGCCGGCGGTGATCTCCGCCGTCCGCTTGTCGAGGTTGTTGGCGAGCGTGCGGATCGCCTTTGCTGTCTCGCCGATTTCCGCCATCACGCTGTTGCCCTGCCCGTCGCTGAGGAAGGCTTCGGCCCCTTTCAGCACGGAATCAAGCCGATCGGCCGACTGGCTGACCTTGCGCGTGATTTCGGCCGCATCTTTCAGCGCGCGGTCGATGTCGTCCGAGCGGTTGCCCAGCGCGCTGGCGAACTTCTCCGCGCCCTCCAGCGTGCGGTTGAGCCGCGCGGTATCGATGGCACGGACGAAGGCCGAGACATCGGACAGGGCCGAATCGAGTTTCGGTGCCGTCTCCTTCAGGGTCTTCGTCAGCCCTGCCGCATCGGCGATCAGTGCATCGATTGACGGCTTGTTGTCGGCCAGGCTCCTGGTGAACGTCTCGACATTGGCCAGCGAGCGGTTGAGACTGTCGCGGCTGACCCCGCGCAGAAGGTCGTCGGCCCCTTCAGCCAAGCGGTCCACGCGATCGGACAGGGCCGAGAAGCGTTGCGCCGTGGCGGTCATCTGGGTGATGAACGTCGACATTCCCGGCGAATTGTCGTTCAGCGCCCGGCTGAAACCCTCGATGTTGCGCAGGGCATTGCCGAGCGGCTGCTGCCCGTCCGTGAGGATGGCATCGACCTTGCCGATCACCCCGTCGATGCGGGCGGCGAGCCGCTGGGCCGTCTCGAACAGGTCCTGAAAGTCGGACCGGTCGGCAAAGATCGTCGGTTCGCCCTTCCCGTCCGGGTTCTTCAGCGCCAGCGCGCTGCTCTGGCTGCCCGACAGATGCACCGAGGCGACGCCGGTCAGTCCCTGATACTCCAGCCGGGCGCGCGTGTCGGTCTTGACCGGCGTCGTCGGATCGACCGCGATGACGGCCGCGACGCGGCTCGCATCATCGGGCACCAGATCGACGCTCATCACCTCGCCGACGCGGATGCCGTTGAAGCGCACGGCCGAGCCCTTCGACAGGCCCGACACCGACCCGGTAAACACGATGCGGTAGATGTCCCGGTCGCCGCCGTGGCTGGCGGCGCGGAACCAGTAGACAAAACCGAATGCCGCCGCGATCACCGCCAGGGTGAACAGGCCGACAAGGGCATAATTGGCGCGCGTTTCCATGCTCTCCTACCCGCGATAACCGGGACGAACCGCGCCGCCCGTGAGGCTGCCACGCGAGGCGCGGGCACCGTGGAAATACGCTCTCAGCCAGGGATGATCCGCCTTGAGCAAATCCTCCAGCGGACCCGCGGCAATCACCTTGCCGCCGGCAAGCGCGGCAACCCGGTCGCATACCCCGGCCAGACTGTCGAGATCATGCGTTACCATGAAAACCGTAAGCCCCAAAGTGCGCTGCAATGTGGCGATCAGGTCGTCGAAATCCTGCGCCCCGATCGGATCGAGCCCGGAGGTCGGCTCGTCGAGAAACAGGATTTCCGGATCGAGCGCCAGCGCCCGGGCGAGTGCGGCCCGCTTGATCATGCCGCCCGAGAGTTCGGACGGGTACTTGTCCGCCGCATCCGGCTTGAGACCGACAAGTTCGATCTTGAGCGCCGCCATCTCGTCCATCAGCCGCTCGGACATTTTCAGGTGCTCGCGCATCGGCATCTGGATGTTCTGGCGCACGGTGAGCGAGGAAAACAGCGCCCCGTGCTGGAACAGGACCCCCCAGCGCTTCTCGATCGCCTCGCGCTCGTCGGCACCGAGCGTGGCAAGGTTTGAGCCGAACACCACAATATCGCCGCGCGTCTGGCGAATCAGACCCAGAATCGTCCGCATCAGGACCGATTTTCCGGTTCCCGATGCGCCGACAAAGCCGAGAATCTCGCCGCGCATGACGTCGAGATCGAGCCCGTCCATGATCACCTTGTCGCCGAACCGCACTTCGAGATCGCGCACCGAGATGACCGGTTCGGTGCGGGCGGCAGGGGGTGGGCCGGTGTCCTGGGTCATCGCGCGGCTCAATAGCGGATCGAGGCAAAGAACATGGCGAACAGCCCGTCGACGACGATGACCATGAAGATGGCCTTGACCACCGAGGCGGTGGTGCGCGCACCGAGCGACTCGGCCGATCCCTTCACTCCGAACCCTTCGATGCAGGCGATGATGCCGATCACCAGCGCCATGAACGGCGCCTTCAGCATACCAACGACGAAGGTGTTCAGGCCGATGCCGTTCTGCAGCCGCGACAGGAACACATCCGGGCTGACCCCACCGTAGAAAAAGGCGACGACCCCGCCGCCGACCAGCATCGCCATCGACGAGATGAAGGTCAGCAGCGGCATCGCGACAATCAGCGCGACGATCCGCGGCACCACCAGAACTTCGATCGGATCGAGACCCATCGTGCGCAGCGCGTCGATCTCCTCACGCATCTTCATCGAGCCGAGTTCGGCGGTGAAACTCGATCCCGTCCGTCCCGCCAGCATGATCGAGGTGATCAGCACCGCCAGTTCTCTCAGCACCAGAACGCCCATCAGGTCGGCCACGAAATGCACCGTCCCGAAGGTCTGGAGCTGGAACACCGACTGCTGCGCGATGATCGCCCCGACCAGCAGCGAGATCAGGACGATGATCGGCACAGAGCGCAGCGCGACCCGCTCCAACTGGGCGACCAGCGAGGCAAGGCGGAACCGGCTCCTGCCGGCCAGCACATTCAGGCAGGCGACGATGAACGACCCCAGAAACGCAATGCCGTTGACCAGATCATCGAAGGCATCGACCATCACCTCGCCAATGTCGCTCAGCATGTCGATGACCACGAAGCGGCGCGGGGCCTCGGGCTTTTCCGCCGGGTGGTAGCGGATATCCTCGAACAGGATGCGATGCGCTTCCTGCATCCCGGTCAGGTGCGTCCGCGCGCCGGCAGTGGCAAGCTCATGCTGCAATCGCGACAGCACCAGCGCGCCGAGCGTATCGAGCCGCCCGATCCTGGCCGTATCGATGCTGACCACGCTGCCGGCCGGCACGGCAGCGGCAACGGCAGCGGCCCTGTCCTCGCAGGCAGCCGCCGTCAGCGCAATCCAGTCCCCCGACAGCCGCACCGTTGTGTCACCGCTGCTGCCGGCCCACTCGGCCGCAGGCGCAACACCGCGCGCGGCACCCACGGAGGGCTGAACATTCGGCGCGGGCGACGAGTCGATCATGCGGCAACCTTACCGGCGCCGGCCTGCGACGCCAACTGTTACCAAGGTGACCGAGCGGCGCGGCGACGGGGCGTTAACCATATTCGGCCAGAGTGTGGTCTTCACGGTTCACAGTCCGACGGTCGTTCCATGTCCGATGCCTCGCCTGCCCCCTCGCCAGAACAGGATGACTTCATCGCCATCCTGTCGGCTGTCATGGAGACCGAGCGCGGCCGCTGGTTCCTTGCCGAATTCGCCCGCCGCAACCGTCATGCCGAGACTGAGCGCGTGCTCGGCGCCATTGCGCGGCTGGAAGCAGTGCTGGTGCCCGCTCCGTTGGCTGCAACGCCCCCCGGCCGTCCGGAGCCCGCCATGGTCCAGCCGGTGCCTCCTTCGCCGGACGCCAACCCGCCGATGAGTGCCATCGATGCCCTATCGGTTGATGCGCGCCTGAGGATGTTCCGCTAACCTCTGTCTCATGGCAGCGGAATCGCCCGAGACACAGCCCCCGAACGGACACGACCCGGCCCCACCGGAGACCGGTTCGCGGCCGCCGCAGCGCCCGGCCTTCGGCATCATGCTGAAAGTCCTGTCCGCGCTGGCCTTCACGGCGATGTCGGCGCTGGTCAAATTCGTGCTCGCGGGCGGGCTGCTCCATGCCTACCCGATCGGCGAGATCGTCTTTCTCCGGTCGCTGTTCGCGTTGATCCCGGTGCTGCTGTGGCTGGCCTATGCGCGGCCGCTGTCGGCGGCGTTCGCCACCAGAAACCTCAAGGGGCACATCCGGCGCGGCTTCATCGGCTCGCTCGGCATGGTGCTTGGCTTCGCCACGCTGCAGTTCCTGCCGCTGGCCGATGCGACGGCGCTGAGCTATGCCACGCCGCTGCTCAACGTCTTTCTCGCATGGCTGATCCTCAAGGAAGTGGTGCGTATCTATCGCTGGACGGCGGTGGTGATCGGCTTCATCGGCGTGCTGATCATGCTGGTGCCCCATCTTTCCGCATTCGGCGGTGCAGCAGCCGCCGGGCCGGGAACATGGAAGGGCATCGCCTTCGGGCTTGCCGCAGCCACCTGCTCGGCCTTCGCGATGATCGAGGTGCGCCGGCTCACCGCCACCGAGCACACCGGTGCCATCGTCGTCTATTTCTCGCTGACCACGACAACGCTGTCGCTGTTTTCCGTTGCCCTGGGACAGATCGATCCGGCCTATGTCTGGGTCTGGCCCCCGGCCAGCGATTTTGCCCATCTCGCCGCCATCGGCCTGCTCGGCGGCGTCGGCCAGATCCTGATGACCCATTGCTACCGCTATGCCGATGCCTCGGTGATTGCGCCGTTTGATTACACCTCGATGATCTGGGCGCTGCTGCTGTCTTGGCTGATCTTCGACCAGTTGCCGCAGACTCTGGTTCTGGTCGGCGCGGCAGTCGTGATTGCTTCGGGCATTTTCGTCATCCTGCGCGAGCGGGCGCTGGGCATCGAGCGCCGCCGCCAGCGCGAGGCAGCGCCGACGCGGCCTTTGTGACGGTTTGACCGTTGCAATGCGCATCGCACGCGATTAGCTAGTCAGAACCTGCTCGGGGTGCCCCGGATCGATCCGGGGCTGAGAGGCGATCGACGCCAACCCGTGGAACCTGACCCGGATCATCCCGGCGGAGGAAAGCATGGACCGGACGGCTCCGCTCCCCGATCTTGCCAGCATGGCCGCCGTGTTCGACCGGCTGCGGGCCGATCCGCCGGCCGTGCATGTCATCACCAGCCCGGTGGCGGCGGAACGGACCGCCAACACCCTGCTCGCGCTCGGCATACGCCCATCCCTGACCGTCAATCCGGGCGAAGTGGCCGCGTTCGTCGCCGCAACTGACGCTCTTCTGATCAACCTCGGCATGCTCGATTCGATGCGCGACATGGCCATCACCGTCGCGACAGCCGAAGCCATGCGGCTGAACCGGCCCTGGGTTCTCGATCCGGTGTTTGCCGAGGTTTCGCCCTCCCGGTGCCAGCGGACGCGCGATCTGCTGGCGCTTGGTCCCGCCGTCCTCAAGGCCAACGGGCGCGAGGCAGCGTTGGCCGATGACGCACCTGCCGGCACGCTGCGCATCATCACCGGCAGTCAGGACCAGTTGATGCTTGGCGCGCATCGCCTGATCGTCAGCAACGGCCATCCGCTCGCCGGCCGTGTCACCGCCATCGGCTGCGCCCTCGGCGCGGTGATTGCCGCCTGCCTTGCCCGTTGTGACGATCCCTTGACCGCAGCAGCCGCCGCCGTCACCGCTTATGGCATCGCCATCGAGCAGGCGGCCGCCCGCAGCGCCGGCCCCGGCAGCTTTTCAACAGCGCTTTATGATTGCCTCGCCGCCCTCGACGGCGACACGATCCTCAGGAAAGGCCGCATCGCATGACCCCGGTTGATCTTGCCGTCTATGCCATTCTCGATCCCGAACGCACGCGCGGTCGCCCGCTTGGCGCTCTGGCCGATGCGGCGGTGCGCGGCGGCGCGACACTCCTGCAACTGCGTGACAAGCACGCCGGCACCCGCCTGTTCATCGACCGGGCGCGCGAGGTGAAAGCCGCCATCTCAGGGCGCATCCCGCTGCTGATCAATGACCGTGTCGATGTCGCGCTGGCCGCCGGTGCCGATGGCGTGCATGTCGGCAAGGAGGATATGACGGGCAAGGACGCGCGCCGGCTTCTGGGGCCAAAGGCGATCATCGGCGTAACGCTCAAGGATGAAGGCGATCTCGCCGGGCTCGATCCATCGGTGGTTGACTACGGCTGCATCGGTGGCGTGTTTGCCACGCTCAGCAAGGACAACCCCGCCGCCCCGGTCGGCCTTGACGGGCTGGCCCGGCTGCGCGCCCTCGCCCGCGCCTCCGGTCTGCCGGTCGGCGCCATCGCCGGGATCGACCATGGCAACGCGGCCGCCGTCATCGCTGCTGGCGCGGATGGCGTCGCCGTCATCTCGGCGCTGTTCATGGCCGATGACGTGACCGCCGCCACCGCCACCCTCGCCGCGATTGTCAGGACGGCACGTGCCGGACGGGAGGTCTGACGATGACCGCACGCATCGCGCTCACCATCGCCGGCTCGGATTCGGGCGGCGGCGCCGGCATTCAGGCCGATCTGAAGGCGTTTTCGGCCAATGGCGTCTATGGCGCTTCGGTCATCACCGCGCTGACGGCACAGAACACGCGCGGCGTCGACGCGATCCACGATGTCCCGCCCGCTTTCATCGCCGCCCAGATGGACAGCGTATTCTCCGATCTGCGCATCGATACGGTGAAAATCGGCATGCTGTCGCAGGTTGCGGTGATCGAAACGGTCGCCAACGGTCTCGACCGGCATGGCGCGACCACCATCGTGCTTGATCCGGTGATGGTCGCCACCTCCGGCGACAGGCTGCTGGCCGACGCAGCGATCGAGGCGCTGAAATCCGTGCTGATCCCGCGTGCGCTGCTGATCACGCCCAACCTGCACGAAGCCGCAGCCCTGCTCGGCACGTCGATGGCCGGCGACGAGACAGCGATGGCACGGCAGGCCGAAGCGCTGCTCCGGCTCGGCCCGCGCGCCGTGCTGGTCAAGGGCGGCCATGGCACCAGTGCCGAAGCGGTTGACCTGCTGCTGACCGGCGAGGGTCTGACCCGCCTCGCCGCGCCGCGCCTGCCGACCCGCAACACCCACGGCACCGGCTGCACCCTGTCGAGCGCGATTGCCGCGCATCTGGCGCTCGGCAAGCCCCTTCAGGACGCGGTCCGCGCCGCAAAGGCCTATGTCAGCGCCGCCATCGCCGCTGCCGACCGGCTCGGCGTCGGCCATGGTCATGGGCCAACGCATCACTTCCACGCGTGGTGGTGACATGAGCACGCTGACCCGCCGCACCCTGCTGGCCGCCCCGCCGGCGGCTCTGGCCGCTCCGGCACTGGCCCAGGGCCGCATCCGCTGGCGCATGGCCACGTCGTGGAGCCGCAACCTGCCCGGGCCCGGCACGGCAGCGGCGCATATCGCCCGCCGCGTCGCAGAACTGTCGGACGGTCGGCTGGACATCTCGGTCTTCGGCGCCGGCGAGATCGTGTCCGGGTTGCAGGTGCTCGACACGGTGGCCAATGGCGCGGTCGAAATGGGCCATTCGGCCGCGTTCTACTGGGTTGGCAAGATGCCGGCGTCGGCGTTTTTCACCACTATTCCGTTCGGCCCCGGCCCGATCGAGCATCAGGCCTGGATCGAGCGCGGCGGCGGTCAGGCGCTGTGGGACGAGCTTTACGGTGCCTTCGGCGTCCGCGCCTTTCTGGCCGGCAACACCGGCCCGACCATGGGCGGCTGGTTCAAGAAGCCGGTGACTGCCCTGGCCGATGTCAAGGGTCTGCGCCTGCGCGTGCAGGGGCTGGGCGCGGAGGTCTGGCAGGCGCTCGGCGCCACCGGCCTGTCGATTCCGCCAGCCGATATCCTGCCCGCCCTGTCGACCGGCGTGGTCGACGGCGTCGAGTTTCTCGGCCCGATGAACGACGCGCCGCTCGGCTTTGCGCGCGTGGCGCCGCATTACTATGCGCCGGGGTTCAACAAGCCGAATGGTGCCGCTGAACTGATCGTCAACCGGGCCGCCTTCGAGGCCTTGCCGGCTGACCTGCGCGCAATGGTTGTGGTGGCCAGTGCCGAGGCCCATGCCCGCGGCCTTGCTGAGGCCGAGGCGCTGAACGGCGCGGCGCTGATCGATCTCATCACCACCCACGGCATCAGACTGGAGCGCTTTCCCGCCGACGTCATGGCCGCGGCCCGCACAGCCGCGGCGGATATTGTCGCCGGGCTGGCGGCAAAGTCGGCGTTGTCCGGCCGGATCCATGCCTCGATGACCGCTTTCCGCGCGCAGACGGCCGCCTGGCGCAAGGTGGGCGCTGTCGGCGCGGCGATGATGAGCGAGGACTGACGCTTACGAGGTGCGGGCGAGCAACGCGCTGAGTGGTGCGCCGAATTTCTCGACCGTGAAGCGCTGGGCGCGGAAGGTCGGCGACCAATGGTCTGCTTTCATTCCGGCCTTTTGGCGAAGCGCGGTCAGGAAGATGCGCGGATCGGGAATCTGCGCCCAGACCTGCGGCAGGAACAGCGCACTGCGGCCCTGATCGGCAATGATCAGCCCGTCGCGATCCGGCGAAAGCGCGGCGATCAGCGCCGGCTCGCTGTCAACCTCGATAACGCGCGGATGCGACAGGATCGACACCGACAGATCGAGGTCGCCAAGCTCATCGGCCAGCAGGGTCGGGAACCGTGGATCGGAAAAACCGGCCTTGATGGTATTGGCCACGACATCGGGCAGCAGCGGTCGCTGCGGTTGGAGCGAGCCGATGCAGCCGCGCAGGCGCTGGTTCTTTTCCAGCGTCACGAATGTCGCACGCATCGCCGACATCGTCAGCGGCAGCGGGCCATTGACAGTCAGCTTCGGCGCATGGCCGCCATGGGCCACAGCATGGGCCAGCGCGCGTCCCGCTGTACTCAGCAGCAAGGACCGCTCCTGTTCGGCCAGCCGCGCCTGCCCTGCATATTCGAAGGCGAAGGCTCCGTAGCCGACGACGCGGTCATGCTGGCCGGTGACGTCACCCGACGTGGTGAAATCGGTGCCGGTAATGCGCAGATCGAGCGCCCGCGCCCGCTTGAGCGCGCCGGCAATCGGGCGATGGCCGCAGGCCCGGTCCGCCGTGATCTGGTCGCCGGCCATCATCTCGATCAGCCGGCGCGTTGAACTGTCATGGTCCTTGGCCGCCTGCTCGGCCATGAAATGCGACAGGTCCGAGGAGATGACGATCAGCGTTTCCGGCCCACCCCAGATCCGTTCGAGCGCATCGGCCACGACATCGGCACTCGCATCCCCGACCAGCACCGGCACGATTTCGAAGGACGTCAGCGACACCTGCAGGAAAGGCAGCAGGACCTCCAGCGAATGCTCGCCGATGAATGGCGTCTCGGTGACCGTCACCTCAGCCATCGCCTTGAGCCGACGCTGCATCAGGATGTCGACCGGCACGTCACCCAGCGGCGTCCGCCAGGCCCTGGCCGGATTGAGCGCCAGCCCACGGAAGGCATGGCGATGAGCCGGGCCAAACAGCACGACGCGGCGGATGATGCCCGAGCGCGCCGACAGCCCGGAAAAGGCCGATGCGGCAACGCCGCCGGAATAGGCCAGCCCGGCATGCGGCGCGATCACCATCTTGGGATGGGCGATGGACGAGCGCCGCCCCGCGACAAGGCAGCGCCGCAACTGCGCGCCCAGCGCGGCAGGCTCGGCAGGATAGAACGACCCTGCCACCTGCGGCAGGAAGATCCCGGACGTTTCGGGTTCGCGTGAAGCGGCGAGCATGTCGGCCATCCGGATCGGAGCTTTGCAGCATTCAGAAAAGGTCACTATGGTTTATTTTTGATGAACACCGCTGATTTGCCCGCCTCGATCCCTGATGTCAGCCCCGCCGGCGAGGTGCCGGGGCGCTATTTTGCGCTGCTCGATGACGGGCGGATCGAATGCCGGCTGTGCCCGCGGTTCTGCCGGCTTAACGAGGGGCAGCGCGGCCTGTGCTTCGTCCGCGCCCGGCGCGGCAACGGGATCGTCCTGACAACCTATGGCCGATCCTCGGGATTTGCCGTCGATCCGGTCGAAAAAAAGCCGCTGGCCCATTTCCTGCCCGGCACGCCGATCCTGTCCTTTGGCACGGCGGGCTGCAATCTCGCCTGTTCGTTCTGCCAGAACCACGAGATTTCCAAGAGCCGCGAGATGGACACGCTGGCCGAAGATGCCTCGCCCGCCGCCATCGCCCGCGCAGCAAAGGCGCTGGGGTGCCGCTCCGTCGCCTTCACCTACAACGATCCGGTGATCTTCCTCGAATACGCCGTCGATGTCGCCGCCGCGTGCCGGGCGGAAGGCATCCGCACGGTGGCGGTCACCGCAGGCTACATCACAAAGGAGGCGCGCGGCGAGTTCTTCAGCGCCATGGATGCGGCCAATGTCGATCTCAAGGCGTTCACCGAAGCGTTCTACCGCCGCCAGACAAAATCCAGCCTCGGGGACGTGCTCGATACACTGGCCTGGCTGGTGCACGAAACCCGTGTCTGGACCGAGCTGACGACGCTGCTGATCCCTGGCGAGAACGATTCGAACGCAGAGCTGACCGAGATGTGCCGGTGGATCGCGCGCGACCTTTCGCCCGACGTGCCGCTGCATTTCTCCGCCTTCCATCCCGACCACCGGATGCAGGACAAGCCGCGCACCCCGCCCGCGACGCTGGCCCGCGCCCGCTCGATCGCGATTGGCTGCGGCCTCAGGCACGTTTACGTCGGCAACGTCCACGATCTCAACCGGCAGTCGACCTATTGCGCCTGCTGCGGCACACGGGTCATCGAGCGCGACTGGCACCTGATCAGCGCTTACCGGCTGGACGATCAGGGCCGTTGCCTGACCTGCGGGACAGCCCTGCCGGGCGTATTCGACGGGCCGGCGTGCGACTGGGGCCGCAAGCGGCACAAGGTGGATATGTCGCGATTCCGGGCGGATTCGCCGGCCTGACGGTTGCGCTCGGACGCTTTATCCTGCATTATCGTTCGGTATTTCGAACGATAAAGGACGCCCCACCCGGGGTGCAAGACGGATGCAGGAGAAAAAGGGGAGCCGCGACCGCGAATTTGAAGCCGGTGCGGTGGCGCTTTCAGGCCAATTGGGCAAGACCATCCAGCGTCTGCGCAAGGCCTACAATCTCTCCCTGTCCGAACTCTCGGAACAATCGGGCGTCGCAAAATCGATCATCAGCCAGATCGAGCGCAACGAAACCAATCCGACGCTGGCAACCATCTGGCGCCTGTCGCAGGCGCTCGATGTCTCGGTCGATCGGTTTCTCGGCCAGTCCGACGACGCACCGTTCCTGCAGAAATCCACCGCCGGCGACACGCCGATCCTGCTGTCGGACGACGGAAAATGCCGGCTGGCGATCATCGGCTGGCTGAAAACCGTCGAATGGCTGCAATGGTATGACATGAAGGCCGAGCCGGGCGGCGTGCTCGATTCGGACGCCCACCAGCGCGGCTCGATCGAATGCCTGTCGGTGATCGAGGGCGAGATGGAGGTCGAGGTCAGCGATGTGACCGAGAAGGCCCGCGCCGGCGAGACCCTGCGCTATCGCTGCGACCGGCCACATATCATCCGCAACAGCGGCGACAAGCCCGCCCGCGCCACGATGGTCGTGATCCTCAAAGCCGCCGTGATGGAGTAGCCATCAAGTTACATTTTGTT
>CALCZO010000298.1 GCA_937903315.1 uncultured Alphaproteobacteria bacterium | reverse complement strand
CCTGGAAGATGTCCTTGAAGCGGCCGTCATAGGCTTTGAGAATGGTGTTCTTGGTCGACAGATAGACCGGCCACTTGCGGCTGAGACCATAGTTCAGCGAGGCGCGGGCAAAATCGCGGATCGAATCGTCAAGGTTGTACATCGCCATGGCGACGCCAGAACCCGGCGCGTTGAACACGTCGCGCTCGATGACCTGACCATCCTCGCCGACGAACTTGATCGTCAGCTTGCCCTTGCCGGGGAAGCGGAAGTCGGTGGCGCGATACTGGTCGCCGAAGGCATGGCGGCCGACGACGATCGGCTGGGTCCAGCCCGGCACAAGGCGCGGAACGTTGCGGCAGATGATCGGCTCGCGGAAGATCGTCCCGCCAAGAATGTTGCGGATCGTCCCGTTCGGCGATTTCCACATTTCCTTGAGGTTGAATTCCTTCACGCGCGCTTCATCGGGCGTGATCGTTGCACATTTGACAGCAACACCATGCTTCTTGGTTGCTTCAGCAGAGTCGATCGTCACCTGATCGTTGGTTGCGTCACGGTGTTCGACCGAGAGATCATAGTAATGAAGATCAACATCAAGGTAGGGGTGAATCAGCTTCTTCTTGATCAAATCCCAGATGATCCGGGTCATCTCGTCGCCGTCCATTTCGACGACTGGGTTCTTTACTTTGATCTTCGCCATGATTTCCTCGTCACCAGAGCAGCACCGCGCGCCTTCGAGCGATTGTCGGGCATGCTATAGCACTGCATGAGCGAGGCGGGAAGCACGGCAAAGGTTTGAGACTGCGGCAAATTCCGGCCGGGACTCGACTTCGGCGTGGCATCGGGGCAGAGGACAGCCATGATCGAAGCCCGCCTTGTCCCCGTCGTCATTCTCGTGCGGCCGCAAATGGCCGAGAACGTCGGCATGGCAGCCCGCGCCATGGCCAATTTCGGGCTAAGCGACCTCAGGCTGGTCGCGCCGCGCGAGGGGTGGGACTTGCGCGGCGAAGGGGCCAAGGGGGCGGTGCAGGCCGCGGTCGGGGCCGCGCCTATTCTTGAGCGGGCGCGGGTTTTTGCAACCCTCGAGGCGGCGGCGGCAGATCTGGTCGCGCTCTATGCCACGACGGCGCGCGAGCGCGGGCAGGCCAAGCCGGTGCTGGCACCTGATGCGGCGATGGCGGACGTGGCGGCGTACGGCGCTGCGGGCGGGGCGTGCGGTGTGGTGTTCGGGCCGGAGCGGACCGGGCTTGAGAACGATGAGATTTCGCTCTGCAATGCGGTGGTGACCTTTCCGGTCGATCCTGCCTTTGCATCGCTCAATCTGGCGCAGGCCGTCCTGCTGATGGCGTACGAATGGAGCCGCGCTGCGGGCCAGGCCGTACCGTTTTCCCTGCCGAACCATTCGGGGCCGGCGCAGCGCGCAACGCTGTTCTCGTTCTTCCGTTTTGTCGAAGGCGAGCTTGACCGCGTGCGGTTCTTTCATCCGCCAGCCCGGCGGGCGGTGATGGTGCGCAATTTCCGCAACATCGTGCACCGGATGGCACCGACCGAGCAGGACATCCGGACCCTGCGCGGCGCGATCCTTGCGCTGATCCGCGGCGGCAGCGCCGCCCGGACGCCACAGAATGACGCAGATGCAACACAATCGGGTGATCAAGGCTGAAACCGGTCGCTGATGCGCCTAGATTGGCCTGACCGATTCACAGGTGTTTGATGTCAGCGCGTTGTCCCTCCGTTCTTTCCCGCCGCAGTCTGTGCGCGGCTCCGTTCATCCTGTTTGCCGGAGGCGTGATGAGCCAGACTTCGGATATCGATGTCGTGATCATTGGCGCCGGGGCCGCCGGGCTGGCTGCGGCGCGGGCGGCACAGAAGGCCGGGCTGACCTTTACCGTTATCGAGGCGCGCAACCGGATTGGCGGACGCACGGTGACGGACCGGCGTTTCGGCGTGCCCGTCGACGGCGGGGCGACCTTCATCCATTTTGCCGAAAAAAATCCGTGGACCATGATCGCTGCCGAACTCGGGATCGCCACCGAGGTGGGCAACTGGCGACGGGGTGGCTATCGCGCCACGATTGACGGTGTGCCGGAGCCGGATGATGTCGAACTGGGGCGGCGGCAGGGCCGCAACCGGATGTGGGAACTGGCCGAAACGGTCGATTTCGACCATGACAGATCGTTCGCCGCTCTGGTCGACGGGGCTGATGCGGCCACGCGCCATGCGGCCTATGCGATGACGCGCGGCGCAGTGGGCGAGGAGCCGGAGCGCGTTTCGGTGGCCGACTATGCCCGGCTGTATGACGGCGGCAATCTCATCATCCGCGAGGGATATGGCACGCTGGTCGGCCGTTACGGTGAGGGGGTTCCCGTCCGCCTTGGTGTTACGGCAACAGCCATCGACTGGAGCGGGCAGGGCGTTGCGGTCACAACATCAGCCGGCACCATCCGCGCACGCAAAGCCGTAGTGACGCTCCCGGTCGGCGTGCTGAAGGCGGAAGGCGTGCGCTTTACGCCCTCGCTGCCGCGCGAGATGCTGACGGCGCTCGACGGACTGGCGATGGGCGCGCTCTCAAAGATGATCCTGTCGTTCGCCGGCACTCGCCTCGGTGCCACGCCGGAGATGCATCTGGTCGAGAACGCCGGGCGCCATCCGGGCATGAGCTTCGAGATGTGGCCGTTCGATACCGATGTCGTGGTGGCGTGGTATGGCGCCGACTATGCGCGCGAGATCAACCGATTGCCCGAGGACGAGGCTGTCCGCCACATGCTGGACCGATTGCAGCGGATTGTCGGGCCGGAGGCGGGCAAGGCGTTCCGCGGCGGGGTGCGGTATGGCTGGTCCGCCGATCCGATGGCAAACGGCAGCTATTCCTATGCAAAGCCCGGCCAGGCGCGGGCGCGCGACGCGTTGCGTCGTCCGGTCGGCGACCGGCTGTGGTTTGCCGGCGAGGCGATGGCGGGGCGGGCCTCGATGACGGTTGCGGGGGCGCACCAGACCGGGGAGCAGGCCATCGCGATGATCGCCGCGCGTCTGGCCGGTCGGCGCTGACCGCGCGATTGCGGTTGCGGCTGGCTGCGATTTTTGTTTCAGACAGAGGCGATGCGCATTCTGATCTTCGATTCCGGTCTTGGCGGGTTGACGGTGCACGACCCCGTGCGTGCCGCGCGTCCGGATGCCGAGATCCTGTATCTTGCCGATGACGCGGTGTTTCCTTACGGCGGGCTCGATGAGGACGTGCTGGTGGCCCGCGTGCTCGACGTCGTACTGCCGGTTGCCGCGCAGTTCGCGCCCGATATCGTGGTCATTGCCTGCAATACCGCCTCGACGCTGGTTCTGCCGCATCTCAGGGCGCGGTTGACACAGCCGGTGGTCGGGACGGTCCCGGCGATCAAGCCGGCAGCCGAACGCTCGCAGAGCCGCCTGATCTCCGTGCTGGCGACGCCGGGCACGGTGCGGCGCGACTATACCCACGACCTCGTCGCCCGCTATGCCGGCGAATGCGTGGTCACGCTGGTCGGCTGCCGTCATCTGGCAACGCTGGCCGAAGCGGCCTTGCATGGCGAGCAACCGGCGGATGCCGACATCCTGGCTGAGATCGCGCCGGCGTTTGTCGAGAGCGACGGACGGCGGACCGATTTCGTCGTGCTGGCCTGCACGCATTATCCACTGCTGATGGATCGACTGACGGCGCTCGCGCCCTGGCCGGTGACCATGATCGACCCCGGCCCGGCGATCGCCCGCCGTGTCGTGCAGCTTGCCGGACCTGCCGTCGACGGGGCGCAGACCGGTGGCGGCACAGCGCTGTTCAGTTCTGGCCGCGCCCCATCCCCTGCGCTGGCTGCCGCGCTTGCCGCGCGCGGACTGTCGACGGCGGCGCTGCCCGTCAGCGCCCCGTCACGTGGCTGAGCAGCCGCGACGGGGTGTGCAGAATCTCACCGGCCGTATCGACAATGAACGTTCCGACGGCACTGCCCTGCTTGTGGTGCAGGTCGGTGTGCATCTGCCCGGCCAGTTGGCGGACAATGGCCGGGGCTGCGGCGAATTTCGTGTGGTTGCTCCGGTCCTCGCTCTTGACGTCGGTCAGGTCGATCACCGTCAGGCCCATCGTCTCGGCGAACTCAATGGTTTTCTGCGACCTGACCGAGGCCGCGCCGACACGGACGACATTGCCTGCCAGCCGGCGGGACAGGGCCAGCGCCCTGTCGTCGCGCGAAACCATGACAATCGTCGGTCGCGGACGGCGTCCGATGATGCCAAACTGTGCGCGGAACACGTCGACATCGATATCCGGCGCTGCCAGAACAACCGTGTTCAGCCTGTTGTTCAACTCGGCGTTGCCGGCCAGTTTCAGGTGAACGAGCGTTTCCATCGCCAGCATCGTCCCCATTGAATGGGCCATCAGATCGATGCGTTTGACGCGCGGGTGGCGGGCGAGGCTTTCAAGCAGATGCCGCAGGTGATGACGGGAGGCAAGGGTGCTTTCCCGATCGGTCAGGTAATCGGTCAGATCACCCCGCGACGGCCACGAAAACAGGATCGGAAGGCTTTTCACATCGGTATCGTTCGCCAGCTGGGCGAGGCGATAGACCCCTTCTTCGTAAGCCGTGTTGAAGCCATGGACAAAAAGCAGCACGTCGCCCGAGGGCGGGACCATCGCATCGAGCGACCGGTTCATCGCCGAGGCGGCAATCAGGTCGTTCTCAAGCGTCGCGAAGCTCCTGCCGCTCGGATCAGACGGGCCATTCGGCCATTCGATGGTGCCGGGTTTATGGGATGAGGGGATCGCAACACGGAGCCGGTTGAACGTCAGGACGTCGGCGCGGTCGCTGGTGAAGGTTGTGGTGGCCCTGTCGAGGCCGCGGGGGGTCGCCACCAGCAGAGACACGGTCCGTGCAGCGGGATCGGCCTGAGGCACCGGGTTCAGCATGGCCTGCGAGGTCGGATGGCCGCATCCGGCGAGCAGCAGCAGCGCGCCGGACAGCAGGACCTGCCGTGTCATCGGCACGAGTTGCCGTTGCCATCGTTCCGCCATCACGGTCATGTTTCCCATCGCCATTGTGCCTGTCGACCGGAGCCTACCGATCATGTGTCCCAACTCTACTTGTCGTAGCCGTCCCGGAGACAGGTTCCAAGCCGCTTCTGGCCCGGTCGCCCGCCTTGCGGGTGCGGGGGTGCTGGCAATGGGTCTGTCAGCCTGCACGATCGAGGCGACGACGTTCCACGGCCCGATCGAGGTCAGGCTGGCGGAAGAACCGATGCTGGTGATCAGGGCGCTGAATCCGCCGCATACCTGCCGGCTTGTCGCCGCCGATGCGGTGTTCCCGGCGATCTACAGCATCGTCGCCGGTCCGATGCCGCAGGACGAGGCAAAGGCGTTCATTGCCGGGGAAACGCAGCGGCCCGGCGGCGCCTGCCGTGTCACGCCTCGCCGCTGAGGGCGCGATTGTGATAGCGTTCGCCGGGCGCAACCGGCGTTCCGGCCACGGTCGCGACGCCGGCTTCGAGGCTTGCGGCAATCTGCTCGGCCCGCTCGATGAAGTGGCGGGCGGCAACCGGCGGACAGATATCCGCCGCGGTCTGACGGAACAGCGCCAGCCAGCGGTCAAAATGCACTGCATCGACCGGCAGCGTGGCGTGTTTCTGCATTGGCCGGCCGTGATAGACCCCGGTCAGCAGGGTCACCGATGACCAGAAGGCCACCATCTGTTTGAGATGCGGCGCCCAGTCGGTGATCTTCTCGGCGAAGACCGGCCCGAGAACCGCATCGGCCCGCACACGGTCATAGAACCGGTGCACCAGAGTTTCGATCATCGCGTCATCGATGCCGGTCTCGCGCCTGAGGCGGGCGGTGATTTCGGCGCGGCGTGCGGCATGTTCTTCAGGGGTCATCGACCGTCTCACTTCTGCTGATGGCTCGGGATCAACCCGATAACCAAGGCCATGGCAAGACGGCATTGCGCCGCAACCGCGCCAAGACGGCGCAGCGCCGCGACCCGATAGCACGTTTCCGCAAGAGAATCCGGTGGACGGCGTCCCGATGGTCTTGCGCAAGGCCGGGCACAGTCAGACAAAAGTCCAAGATCCAGACAGGGACAGGGGGCCATGATGGCTGAGGGGTATTTTCCAAAGTGGCGCGCGGCGACATCCGGCGCGGTGATGCCGGACGAGGCGCTGCCGACCGGGCAGACGATCATTGCCGGGTTGCAGCATGTCGTGGCGATGTTTGGCGCGACGGTGCTGGCACCGATCCTGATGGGGTTCGATCCCAATGTCGCGATCCTGTTTTCGGGCATCGCGACATTGCTGTTCTTCCTCATCACCGGCGG
>CALCZO010000297.1 GCA_937903315.1 uncultured Alphaproteobacteria bacterium | reverse complement strand
GTTCGCAAGCCGGTGCAGCGCTTTGGCCTTGCCCCGCTGACCTCGATGTACTGGTTTTCCGAAACGATCAAGCCGACGGCGGCCGACTGGCGGCCCGAGGTGCATGATTCGGACGGGCTGGCGATCTGGACAGGAAGCGGCGAACGCATCTGGCGGCCGCTCAACAACCCGCCGCGCACCGTGGCGTCGTCGTTCGGCGATACCAACCCGCGCGGGTTCGGCCTGATCCAGCGTGACCGTGCCTTCGATCACTATCAGGACGGTGTCTATTACGAGCGCCGCCCCTCGCTGTGGGTGGAACCGCTCGGCAACTGGGGCAAGGGCGCGGTCCAGCTGATCGAAATTCCCACCGATGACGAGATTCATGACAACATCGTCGTCGCCTGGGTGCCGGACGCACCGGTCAAGGCCGGCGATCACGTCGCCCTGAAATACCGCCTGCACTGGCAGGCGGACGAGCCGCAGCCGACTGATCTCGCCCGCATCATGGCGACACGGATGGGCAATGGCGGCCAGCCCGGCCAGCCCCGGCCGAAAGGCGTGCGCAAGTTCATGGTCGAGTTCAAGGGTGCGCCGTTGGAAACACTGCCGAGCGGCGTCCGGCCGGAGGCGGTGCTGTGGGCCTCGCGCGGAAATTTCTCGTATATCTTCACCGAGGCCGTGCCCAACGATGTGCCCGGCCACTGGCGCGCGCAGTTCGATTTTGCCGCCGAGGGGCGCGATCCGGTCGAGATGCGCTTGTTCCTCAGGGTTGACGGACGCACTTTGAGCGAAACCTGGCTCTACCAGTACCATCCGTTCTGACCGGCTGCGAATGATCGGTGCCATGTACGGCGCAAATTCGTCTTGCCTCGCCAGAAGTGTTATAATATAACAGCCCGATGTCCAGACCGAATGTTTCCCCTCAGGCCACTGACTGTGGCCATGCCGACCCGGGCGATCACGCCTGCTGCCATCAACACGCAGTCGCCGCGCAGGAGGGCTGCGCCTGTGGCCATCCTCACGGCGAGAGCGAGCGACCGATCCGGAACAGCCCGGCCTCGCTGCTCGCCGCCGGCTCGGCCGGGCGGATGCTGATGGCCGGTGTCGCCGTGACGGGACTGTGGGCGCTCACTTTCTGGGCGATGCGCGGCTGACGCGCCAAATGCCCGGTTCCATCACCCTCGACAATCTGACGCTCGGCTATGACCGTCATCCTGCGGTCCATCATCTGACCGGCACGATCGATAGCGGCGCGTTGCTGGCGGTCGTCGGCCCGAACGGCGGCGGCAAGTCAACGCTGCTCAAGGCGATTGCGGGTCTGATCACACCTATGGAAGGCCGGATCACGGTCGGCGCGTCCCGGCGCAGCGTCGGCTACCTGCCTCAGGTTGCGGAAATCGACCGCTCGTTCCCGATCTCGGTCTATGAATTCGTCGCCATGGGTGCCTACGCCGTCACCGGCCTGTTCGGCGGCCTGACCCCGCGCACGAAGGTCAGGATCGAGCATGCCATTGCTGCCGTCGGCCTCAGCGGCCTTGAACGGCGCACCATCGCGGCGCTTTCGGGCGGGCAGATGCAACGGATGCTGTTTGCCCGTCTGTTGATGCAGGACGCATCGATCGTGCTGATCGACGAGCCGTTCAATGCCATCGACGAGGCGACCACCGCCGACCTTCTCGCTCTCGTCCGCCGCTGGCATGCCGAAGGGCGGACCATCGTCGCTGTGCTGCATGACCTTGCCATGGTCCGCACCGCCTTCCCGCACACCCTTCTGCTGGCGCGTGAGTGCATCGGATGGGGGACGACGCAGACGGTGCTGACAGAGAGCGCGCTGGCGACGGCGCGCGCCCGGATGACACCATCCGGCACACCGGACGTCGTCCGCGAAGAGGCGGCCTGATCGTGCTGTACGACTGGATCATCGCCCCCTTCGCCGAGTTTGCCTTCATGCGCCGGGCACTGGCCGGCACGCTGGCGCTGGCGCTCGGAGCCGCGCCGATCGGCGTGTTTCTGATGCTGCGCCGGATGAGCCTGATCGGCGACGCGATGGCGCACGCCATCCTGCCGGGCGCCGCCGCCGGCTATCTCGTGGCCGGTTTTTCGCTCGGCGCGATGACCATCGGCGGTCTGATCGCCGGCTTCGCCGTGGCTGTGCTGGCCGGCATTGTCGCCCGCACCACTGCGCTCAAGGAAGATGCGGCGCTCGCTGCCTTCTACATCCTGTCGCTGGCCGGCGGTGTCACGCTGGTCTCGGCGCGCGGCTCGAATGCCGATGTGCTGCGCGTGCTGTTCGGCTCGGTGCTGGCGCTGGACGATCCAACGCTTCTGCTGCTGCTGGCCGTCACCACGCTGACCCTGATGCTGCTGGCGATCCTGTTCCGGGGTCTGGTGATCGAATGCGTCGATCCGGGCTTTCTCAAATCGGTCAGCGGCACCGGCGGCGCGCTGCACCTGACATTCCTTGGCATCGTCGTGCTCAACCTGGTCGCCGCCTTCCATGCATTGGGCACGCTGCTGGCGGTCGGGATCCTGATCCTGCCAGCGGCGTCCGCCCGGCTGTGGACAGCCAATCTCACCGTGATGATCGGGCTGGCGATGCTGACCGCTGCACTTTCCGGCGTTGTCGGCCTGATCCTGTCCTATCATTTCGAACTCGCGTCCGGCCCCGCGATCATCCTCGTCGCCGGTGCAGTTTACCTCCTTTCGCTGGTGTTCGGCCGCATGGGCGGTCTTGCCCGGCATCTGTGGCCGCGCCCTCATCTTCGCGCCTGACCATCCCCTCCAAAGGAGCATCATCATGTTCACCAAGCGCAATTTTATAACATTCGCAAGCGTATCCCTGTTGGCTCTGGCCACCGGAGCGCCGGCCATGGCTCAGGACAGGAAGCTGAAGATCATTGCCAGCTTCTCGATCCTGGCCGATCTTGCGCGGGAAGTGGGCGGCGACCGGGTCACGGTCGAACCGATCATCGGCCCGGATCAGGACGCCCATCACTACGAACCCAAGCCGGGCGATGCGAAGAAGCTCGCCGGTGCGGACATCGTTCTGGTCAATGGGCTGGGGTTTGATCCCTTCATGCACAAACTGGTCGAGGCCTCGGGCGCCAAGCCCCGCCGGATCATGGCCTCGGACGGTCTGTCCTTCGTGCAGCGGCCTGCGGGCAAGAAGGGGCACGACCACGATCATGGCAAGAGCGCTTCGGCCGCGAAGGACGATCCGCACGTCTGGCAATCGCTGGTCAATGCCCGTGTCATCGTTGCCACGATCGCCAAAGCGCTGAGCGATGCGGACCCGGCCGGCAAGAGCGCATACGACGCCAATCGCGCCGCCTACACGGCCAGGCTCGACGCACTGGATGCCGAATTCAGGCCTCGTCTGGCCGCCCTGCCTGCCAACCGCCGCAGCTTTGCGACCATGCACGACGCCTTTCGATATCTGGCGCGTGACTATGATCTGACCTCCCACGCCTTGCAGGGCATCTCCACCCACGCCCAGCCCTCGGCCGGCGATCTCAAGCGAATCATTCGCCAACTGAAGGCGCTGAAGACACCGGCGGCATTCCTCGAGAACGTCACCGATTCCCGCGCCATCGATCAGATCGCCCGGGAATCAGGCGCAAAAGTTGGTGGAACGCTCTATTCCGACGCCTTGTCTCTGGCGGACGGGCCGGCATCGACCTATATCGGCCTGATGCGTCACAACCTGAGCCGCATGACCGCCGCGCTCGCCCCCTAGAGCGCGGCCTGAGCGGCAAATGGCCGGAGGTCCGATGTCCGAGAAAATCCCCGTCACCGTGCTCACAGGCTATCTGGGCGCCGGAAAGACGACCCTGCTCAACCGGATTCTCACTGAGAATCACGGCAAGCGCTATGCCGTGATCGTCAACGAGTTCGGTGAGGTCGGCATCGACAACGAACTGGTTGTCGGTGCCGATGAAGAAGTGTTCGAGATGAACAACGGCTGCATCTGCTGCACCGTGCGCGGCGATCTGATCCGCATCATCGAGGGACTGATGAAACGGCGCGGCAAGTTCGACGCCATCATCATCGAGACAACCGGCCTCGCCGATCCTGCCCCTGTCGCTCAGACGTTTTTCGTTGACGAGGATGTCCAGTCAAGAGCGCGGCTCGATGCGATCGTGACCGTGGTCGATGCAAAATGGCTCGCCGCCCGCCTGCGTGACGCGCCGGAAGCCAAAAACCAGATCGCCTTTGCCGACGTCATCCTCGTCAACAAGACCGATCTTGTCGCCCCTGCCGATCTTGCCGAGGTGGAGGCGCGCATCCGCGGCATCAACCCCTATGCGCGGATCATCCGCACCGAACGCTGTACGGTGCCGCTGGCCGATGTCCTCGATCGCGGCGCTTTCGATCTCGACCGCGTGCTCGATCTCGAACCGGCGTTTCTCGAAGCCGGCCACCATCACCATCACGATGACGACGTGCAGTCGATGTCCGTGGAGATCGCCGGCGAGGTCGATCCCGATCGCTTCATGCCGTGGATCAACGACATCATCCAGCGCGATGGCCCCGACATCCTGCGTTCCAAGGGCATTCTCGCCTTTCCGGGCGAGCCGCGTCGCTTTGTCTATCAGGGCGTGCACATGATCCTCGACGGAGATCTGCAGCGGGAATGGAAGCCGGACGAACCGCGCCACTCGAAAATCGTCTTCATCGGGCGTAACCTGAAGACCGACGAGATTCGCAAGGGCTTCCTTGCCTGCAAGGCTTGAGCGCCGCCATGGCCGGACCGAACGACACCCTGACGCGCCACGTCGAAAGTGCCGAACTTGGCAGCCATGTCACCGGGCTGGGGTTTTTCGGGACCGAGCCGGTGTTTGCGACCGGTGATGGCGAGGTCATCATCGGGATCGGTGCCGGCTCCCGGCGCGTGGCGGTCCACACCGGGGGCATCCTCGTCGCCGCCGCCGAAAAGGGCCGGATCGTCACCGGTGGCGATGACGGCCGCATCGTCGCCACCGCGAGCGACGGCACAACAACTGAACTTGGCCATGAAAAGGGCCGCTGGATCGACGCGCTGGCGCTCGGTCCTTCCGGTGCAGTGGCGTGGAGCGCGGGCAAAACCGTGACCGCCCGCGACGGCAAGGGCGGGATCAAGACCTTCGCTGCGCCCTCCTCGTCGCGCGGTCTGGCCTTTGCGCCCAAGGGCTATCGCCTCGCCATCTCCCATGTCGACGGGGCAAGTCTGTGGTTCCCCAATGTCGCCGGCGCTCCCGAGCGGCTGGAGTGGAAGGGCGTGCATCTCGATGTCGTCTGGTCAGCCGATGGTCGCTTTGTTGTCTCTTCGATGCAGGAAAACCAGCTTCACGGATGGAAACTGCCCGAAAAGGCGCATATGCGCATGTCGGGCTATCCGGGCAAGACGCGCTCGCTGTCATGGTCGGGCGACGGGACCTGGCTCGCCACTTCCGGCGCGGAAGCGGCGATTGTCTGGCCATTTTCCGGCAACGGCCCGATGGGCAAGGCCCCGCGCGAATGCGGCGTGCGTCCCCGCCGTGTGACGACCGTTGCCTTCCATCCCAAATCCCTGGTGCTTGCCATCGGCTATGATGATGGCATGATCCTGCTGGTGCGGCTGACCGACGCCTCCGAGCTTGTCGTCCGCCACATCGCCCCCGGCGGCGCGGTCACCGCGCTCGGATGGGACGAACATGGCGACCGCCTCGCCTTCGGCACCGACGAGGGACAGGCCGGGTGCCTGACATTGCCCGGAGGGCCGGCATGATCGGGCGCATTCTGGCCATGCTGGTTGTCGCGATCGGTGCGATCAGCGGCGCGCAGGTGCCCGAATTCGCCCAGCAGTACCGCCAGCGGCTCGGCGGCGCGGTCGATGAATTGCGCATGGCGGTCCTGCGCTTCGATGCCGATGCAAGCTCCGAGGGCTTGACGCGGGCCGCAGCGCTGGAACGCCATCGTGCCAATGCCGACGAGTTGTTCATAAAACGCGGCCAGGCGATGGAGGATACGATCCTGCGCCACGATCGCCTCGACCGGCAGTTGCGCGAGATGACCTACGACAGCCCGCTGGTCAGGCTGACATCCCTTTTTGCCCGCAGCGACGCCGAACTCGCCCGCGCCACCCTGTCAGCCTACGAACCGGCGATGCCCGTGACGGCCGAGGGCGGCATTCTGGCCGCCATCGGCGCGCTGATCGGCTGGTGGTTCTGGCGCCTCGTGACGTGGCCCAAGCGCAGCTTGGACCGCCGGATGGCAATCTGGCGGCATTACCGCCGCTGACACCGGGCCCCGGCGATTTCGCCGGGTTCCGATTGCCTCACCGCACCAGAATGTTGCGGAACTGCCAGGGGTCGGAGCGGTCCAGATCCTCCTTGAACAGCGCTTCACGACCGACCAGCGGCGTCCAGTCGGTGTAGGCGCCGACGACCGGACCGAGATACGGCCGCTGCACCTCAAGACAACGGCGGAAATCCATCTCGTCGGCCTCGACGATGCCGGCCTTCGGATTTTCCAGCGCCCAGACCATGCCGGCAAGCACAGCGGACGTCACCTGCAGACCGGTCGCGTTCTGATAGCGCGCGATCCGCCGGGTCTCCTCGATCGACAGCTGCGAGCCGTACCAGTAGGCATTGCGGCCATGGCCGTAGAGCAGCACGCCAAGCTCGTCGATTCCATCCTCGATCTCGTTCTCGTCGAGAATATGCCACGATGACTGCCGGACCCCGCCGGCGCCGAACATCTCGTGCAGGCTCAGCACGGCATCGTTGGCGGGA
>CALCZO010000296.1 GCA_937903315.1 uncultured Alphaproteobacteria bacterium | reverse complement strand
TCCCCGTCAGCGCGCGGCGGGCGGCTGCCGGCCAGCTTGAAACTGCGGCCTGCGCCGCCTTCGCGGGCGCGGAATGGCTTGTCGCCGTCCTCGCGCTTGCGGAACGGTTTGTCGCCGCCCGAACGTGGCGGGCGCGGTCCACGCGGACCTGTATCCGATCGCGGCTTGCGATCGCGCGGGTTCTTGTCATCATTGTCTGTCATGGCCCGGCTCCATAGCAGCGCGGGACACGGCTTGCGAGCAAATAAACGATGCAGAACCGGGACATCTGGCATGACAGCCCACCAGCCCTTCCTTGATGCCGCCTTCGCGGCGGCGCGCGCGGCCGGGGCGCGTGGTGAAGCGCCGATCGGGGCGGTCATCGTCAAGGACGGCGCGATCATCGCGGAGGCCGGCAATGCGACACGCGCCGGGCACGACGCCACCGCCCATGCCGAGATCGTCGCGATCCGCGCTGCCTGTGCGATGCTCGGCGACGACCGGCTGACCGGCTGCGATCTCTATGTCACGCTGGAACCGTGCGCGATGTGCGCCGGAGCCATCGCCCATGCGCGCATCCGGCGTCTGTATTTCTGCGCCTATGATCCAAAGGGCGGCGCGGTCGATCACGGGCCTCGCCTGTTCAGCCAGCCGACCATCCACCACGCGCCGGAGGTCTATGGCGGCTTCCGCGCGGACGAGGCGGGGCGGATGCTGACCGCGTTTTTCGCCGCGCGGCGGTGACCATCAGCCCAATTGGGCAAGAATCGAATGGACCTGACCGCGCAGCGGCTCGGCGGCGGCGAAAATCTGCCTCGCGGCGAAGAAATCGAGCAATCGGAAATCCTGCACCGCAGGGCGCAGAACCCTCACTCCGGGCGGCGCGGTGGCGATCCGCGCTTCGGTCAGCGCGGTCTGCATCACCTGCGACAGGCCAAGCATGGCGTCGAGCGGCGTCGGCAGTTTCGTCTCGCCCGGCGTGCGCACGCCGCCCGAAACATCGACCGCGATGGTCAGATCACACGGCGGCTCGCCCTCGCGGATCGGCAGCGGATCGATCGCGCCGCCATCGACCAGAACCCGATCGCCAAGCAGTACGGGGCGGACCAGCCACGGCACCGCCATCGACGCGGCAACAGCAGGCCGGAGCGGACCGGAGGTGCAATCAACCCGGCCAAGGCCATAGAAATCGGTGGTGACCGCCGTAAAGGGCAACGACAGGTCTTCGAATCGGGCGGGCAGGCGGCGCGGCAGGAAGGCATCGACCAGCCCTTCGCCATCGACCAGAAGCGGATTGCCCAGCCCGCCGGACCACAGATCGGCCAGCTTGCCGACGCGGGCGGTGAACAGCCGGGCCATCACCTCGGTCCGATCACGGAAGGTGGCCAGCGCATAGCGGCGCAGGTCCTTGCCGGTCATGCCTGCCGCATAGGCGGCCCCGATCAACGCGCCGATCGAGGTGCCGGAAATCAGCGCCGGACGGATGCCGGCCTCGTCCAGCGCCTCAAGCACGACGATGTGGGCCAGACCGCGCGCCCCGCCCCCGCCCAGCGCCACCGCAACGCGGGGCGGTGACCGGCGGGCCGGCGGGCCGCTCATGTCCGGAAGAACTCCTCAAGCGCCGACAGGGTGGCGGTCGGGTTCTCTTCGGGCAGGAAATGGCCGCTGTCGATGCCCTGACCGGTGGCTTCAGGCGCAAAGGTCTGGCGCCAGATGTCGATCGGCTTGGTGCCGGCGGCGGGAATGCCGGCGTTGCCCCACAGGATCATGGTCGGGCAATCGATGGTCCTGCCGGCTTTCAGGTCCTTCTCGTCCATCTCCGCATCGATGCCGGCGCCGGCGCGGTAGTCCTCGCAGGTGGCGCTGATGCGGTCGGGATTGGCGAAGAAGGCGCGGTAATGGGCAAGCGCGCCGGGGGCAAAGGCCTTCAGGTCCTTGCTCTGGGTCCAGCTGGCCAACGTGTGCTCCAGCCATTCGGACGGGGCACGGCTGATCAGGGTTTCGGGCACCGGGCGGGGCTGGGCGAGGAAGGTCCAGTGATAGACCTGCATGGCGCGGCTGGCGTCCATCCGCTCCCACATCGTCACGGTGGGGATGATATCGAGCAGCGCCAGCTTCGAGAGCCGGCCCGGATGATCGAGCGCCAGACGATAGCCGACGCGGGCACCGCGATCATGGCCGGCGAGCGCGAAGCGGACGTGGCCCAGCTCTTCCATCACGCGGACGACATCTTCGGCCATCGCACGCTTGGAGTAGCTCGCGTGCTTGGCATCGGCGTCCGGTACGGCGGACCAGCCGTAGCCCCTGAGATCGATCAGCACGACCTTGTGCTCGCGCGCCAAGGTCGGCGCGATGCGGTGCCAGCAGGCCATGGTCTGGGGAAAACCATGCAGCAGCACCAGCGGCGCACCGCGCCCGGCGGTGCGCACGAAGAGTCGCCCGGCGTCGGTGGCGATGTAGTGGCTGTCAAAACCGGGGAACAGATCAGGCAGATCGGACATGGTCAGGCTCCGGACAGGGACAGGATCGGGCAAGGAAGCTGACACGAATCAGCCGGCAAAGCGACAGGCGTGAGGGTCGCACCCGAACAGGGCGCGGCGCCTCAGATGGTATGTTCGGCAAAGGCGGGATCGACCGAACCGGCCCAGGGGCCGTTGAACTTCTCGATCATCTCGTCAGCAGCCGTCCGGCCCGCAGCGACGCGGGCGTCGAGGAGGTCGAGGTACCGCGCCTCGCCATGGCCGCGGGCGACAAGGCCAGCGCGGGCGATGGCGAGCACATCACGCGCCAGATCGCGCATCGACCGGCCGCGGATCATCGCCGAAAAAGCAAGCCGCGGCACATCATCGCGCAGCGTCTGCCGCTCGGCCGCCGTCCAGTCTCTGGCCAGATCCCACGCCGCATCGAGCGCTGTCCCGTCATAGAACAGGCCGGTCCAGAACGCCGAGAGGGCAAGGATGTGATCGCGCGAGCCGACATCGGCACCGCGCATCTCCATGTAGCGCTTGAGCCGCACCTCGGGGAAGATCGTCGAGAGGTGGTTGACCCAGTCCGACGCGGTCGCCGCCTCGCCCGGCATCGAGGCGAGCCGGCCGGCGAACAGGTCGCGGAACGACTGGCCGGCGACGTCATGATAGGTGTCGCCGCGCTTGATGAAATACATCGGTACATCGAGCGCGTAATCGACGTAACGCTCGAAACCGAAGCCGTCCTCGAACACGAACGGCAGCATGCCCGAGCGGTTCGGATCGGTATCGCGCCAGATTTCCGAGCGGAAGGAGCGGAAACCGTTCAGCTTTCCTTCCGTGAACGGGGAATTGGCGAACAGCGCGGTCGCCACTGGCTGGAGCGCGATCGACACGCGCATCTTGCGCACCATGTCGGCCTCGGAGGCGAAATCGAGATTCACCTGCACCGTCGAGGTGCGGTACATCATGTCGAGCCCGAGCCGCCCGACCTTCGGCATGTAGGCGGTCATGATCCTGTAGCGCGACTTCGGCATCACCGGCGTCTCGGCCCGGGTCCATTTCGGGCTCATGCCGAGGGCAAGGAATTTCATCCCCAGCCGGTCGCCGATGGCGCGGCAATCGGCCAGATGAGCGTCAAGTTCGGCCGCAGTGTCGTGCAGGGTGACGACCGGCGCGCCGGACAGTTCAAACTGGCCGCCCGGCTCGAGCGAGATCGCGCCGCCGCCCGTCTCGTCGAACAGGCCGATCGGCTGGCCGGCTTCCACAATCGGTTCCCAGCCGGTGCGCTGTTCCAGCCCGCGCAGGAGCGCACCGATGCCGTCCGGCCCGTCATAGGCGACGGGTCCCAGCGTATCGGGACGGAACGCGAATTTCTCGTGTTCGGTGCCGAGACGGAATGCGCCACTCGTCTTGCAGCCCTTCTCGAACCAGGCAACCAGTTCGTCGCGGCTTTCGATCGGCTGCATATCGACGGTATCGCGCGCCATGACGTCTCCTCTGGCAGGCCGCCACGCCTGTGCCCAGAGGTGGCGCGTCGGGGCAGCATCAATGCCCGCCCGCCCCGCCGTCCGTCAACCGCCAATGTCGCCGGCCACTGCCTGCACCAGCGCCAACGCCGCCACCGCCGCCGTGTCAGCACGCAGGATGCGCGGGCCGAGCGACAGGCGCAGATGGCCGGGATGGGCGACCAGACGCGCCCGTTCGGCCGGATCGAAACCGCCTTCCGGCCCGATCAGCACAGCCAGCGGCGAGCCGCGCGGCACGGCCGCCAGCGCGGCGACCGGATCGGCCAGCGGGGCGTCCTCGTCGCAGAACACCAGCGTCCGCCCCTTCGGCCACGCATCGAGCACCCGGTCGAGCGGTTCAGGCTCGCTCACCTCGGCCACGGCAAGGATGCCGCATTGCTCGGCAGCCTCGACGACATTGGCGCGCATCCGTTCGAGATTGACGCGGGCGGCGTTGGTGCGGCGGGTCATCACCGGCATCAGCCGGCCCGCCCCCATTTCCACCGCCTTCTGCACCATGTAGTCGAGCCGCGCGGATTTGAGCGGGGCGAACAGGTACCACAGGTCGCAACCCGCCGGCTGGGGCCGCCGCCGCGCGCCGACCGCAACCTCCGGCGCCTTGCGGGTTCCGCCGTCAATCCGGGCGGAAAACTCGCCATCGCGCCCGTTGAAGACGCAGAACCCCTGCCCCTCGCCGAGCCTGAGCACGTTGACGAGGTAGTTGGCCTGATCGCGATCAAGCGCAAATCGGGCCCCCTCGGCCAGCGGAAGGGCGACGAACAGGCGGTGGGCATTGTCATCGTCAAAGGGCATGGAAACCGTGGACCAATCGGGAAGAGCCAAATTTTGCCTTGATTCTGCCGGTGTTCCGCGTTGAAGAAAAGGGCTGCATTTGGTTTTGCGGCATGGTGGAGTGATCAGATGGCATTTGCGACGCGCGCAGGGTTCTTGTTGATGGTCGCCTTTGCCGCCACCGGCGCGGCTGCGCAAACCATGCCCGAAAGCTGCCAGAAAGACTTCGTGCCGATGATGCAGAAGCGTCAGGGCTACATCGAAGAAATCAACGGGTTCCGCAAGAAAAAGCCGACAGCAGCAAAAGCGTGCAACGTTTTCAAGAGCCTTGCCGATCAGAACAAGAAGGTCACCGACTGGATGACCGCGCAGAAAGACTGGTGTCAGGTGCCTGACGACATGCTCAACAGCGTGACCGAAGCACAGAAGCAGATTGAACAGGCGCGCGGCAACGCCTGCGGCGCGGCGGCCAAGCAGGCGGCGCAGATTCGCCAGATGCAGCGCCAGCAGCAGCAGGGCGGTGGCCGTCCTGCCGCCGGCTCGGGCGTGCGGCTGCCTCAGGGCGCGCTGTGACCAGCGGCCAACCGGCCGCGTTCGACCCCAAGCCGGCCGATTCGATTCCCTCGCTGATCGTCGACCGGCTGTTGCCGCCGCGTGCCCGGCCCTATGCGCGCCTAGCCCGGCTCGACCGGCCGATCGGCTGGTGGCTCCTGCTGCTGCCGTGCTGGTGGTCGAGCGCTCTGGCCTCCGCATCGCTGGGGACGGCGCCGCGGATCGACCATGTCGTGCTGTTCCTGATCGGTGCGGTGGTGATGCGCGGTGCCGGCTCGACATGGAACGACATTGTCGACCGCGATCTCGACGGTTCGGTCGAGCGGACGCGCAACCGGCCGATCCCCTCCGGCGCGGTGACGGCGCGGCAGGCAGCGGTGTTCATGGCCGCCCTGCTGATGACCGGTCTTGCCATCCTGTTCACCTTCAACCGCTTTGCGATCGCGCTCGGCTTTCTGTCGCTGCTGCCGGTTGTCGTCTATCCGTTCGTCAAGCGCGTGTCGCACCATCCGCAGATCGTGCTGGGTCTGGCGTTCGCCTGGGGCGGGCTGATGGGCTGGGCGGCGATCACCGGCGCGCTGTCGGCACCGGGATACCTGCTTTATGCCGCCGCGATCGCCTGGACGGTCGGCTACGACACGATCTACGCGTTGCAGGATATCGAGGATGATCCGTCGGTCGGCATCGGCTCGACCGCGCTGCATTACGGCGAGACCGTGCCGGTGTTCGTTGCAGCGATGTACGGGCTGGCGCTGATGCTGGCGGGGCTGGCTGTGTGGCTGGCCGCGCCGGGACCGTTTGCCTGGCTCGGCGTTGCCGGATTTGCCGCCCATCTCGCCCGGCAGGTGCTGGCCATCCGCCTTGACGATCCGCGCCATGCGCTGGCGCAGTTCAAATCGAACCGTGATGCCGGACTGATCCTGACGGCAGGATTCCTCGCCGAGGCTCTTTACCGGCTGGTCTGAGCGTCCACCTCGCGGAACGGGATGACGGCGGCCGCCGGTCCCGGCTTGCGGCGGAACAGGAAGCGCGGACGGCGGCTGGCGGTGGCCGAACCGTAACGGCGCGGCAGGGCAGACAGGCAGGGCATCGGCTCGATCTGCACAATCTCGCCGGTATCGGTTTCGGCAAACAGCGGCAGGTTGAGCTTGCGGCCGATGCTGCGCCACAACGCGATGACATCGGTGTCGTCATCGACCGTCTCGACGCGCTGGGAGCGACCCGACTGGCGATGGCACAGCAGGATCTCATAGCCGGGTCCGCCGCGCCTGAGCAGCAGGCCCATGAAGCCCTCTTCACCGCGCACGCTCGGATCGTTGTCATTTGCCGGTTGGGGCGGCGCGGAAGCCGGTCCGGACAGCACGAAGCAATCCGGACCAACCCCCTCGAAGGGGCCTGTCATGTCTGATGCCTTTTCCCTGCCAGAGACTTCTTG
>CALCZO010000295.1 GCA_937903315.1 uncultured Alphaproteobacteria bacterium | reverse complement strand
ACGGCGACAGGGCCGGGCCGAGATCGCGCAGGCCGAGCACGCGGCAGGCGATGGCAAAGGCAAAGTTGCCGAACGTTTCGGCCAGAACCATGCCCGAATATTCCGGACGCGGCTGGGTCAGCGACGGATACTTCTTGCCGTATTTCATCCAGTCGAAGGTGCCGCCGTCGACGATGACGCCGCCGATCGAGTTGCCATGGCCGCCGAGGAACTTGGTCGCCGAATGGACGATGATATGCGCGCCATGCTCGAACGGGCGGATCAGGTAGGGCGTCGCCAGCGTGTTGTCGACGATCAGCGGAATGCCGGCGCGGTTGGCAATCTTGGCAATCGCCGCGATGTCGGTGACGACACCGCCCGGATTGGCGATCGACTCGATGAAGATTGCCTTGGTCTTCGGCGTGATGGCCTTTTCGAACGAGGCGAGATCGTCGGTATCGGCCCACACGACGTTCCAGTTGAACTTCTTGTAGGCGTGGTTGAACTGGTTGATCGACCCGCCGTAGAGCTTTCGCGCGGCGACGAATTCATCGCCCGGCTCAAGCAGGGTGTGGAACACCAGATGCTCCGCCGCATGGCCAGAGGCGACGCCGAGCGCCGCCGTGCCGCCTTCCAGCGCCGCGACGCGCTCTTCGAGCACGGCGGTCGTCGGGTTGGTGATGCGGGTGTAGATGTTGCCGAAGGCCTGAAGTCCGAACAGGGACGCGGCATGGTCGACGTCATCGAAGACGAACGATGTCGTCTGGTAGATCGGCGTCGCCCGCGCGCCGGTGGCAGCATCGGGGGCTGCACCGGCATGGACGGCCAGAGTGTTGAAACCGGGGGCGCGCTCGCTCATCGCGTATCTCCTGTCGCGTAATGCAAAGACAGAAAGACGGTATCGAAGAACGTTTCGTTCGTCAAACAGAACGTTTGACCGGGCGCCTGTCCCTCAGGCCTTGCGCCAGATCGACAGTTTCTGCGCGCCCTTGCCGTGCAGTTGCGGTCGTTTCGCCGAAATCATCCGTGAATTGACGCCGGTCCAGCCAATTTCGCCCGAGAGCCGGCCGTACTCGATCTTGGGGCAGCGGTTCATCACCACCTGAATGCCGGCGGCCTCCGCTTTGGCTGCTGCGGCATCGTTGCGCACCGAAAGCTGCATCCAGATCACCTTGGGCAGGGGATCGAGCGCCAGCGCCTCGTCGACGATTCCCGCCGCAGCCTCCGAGTTGCGGAAGATTTCGACCATGTCGACCGGCACGGGAATATCGGCAAGCCGCGCATAGACGGTCTGGCCGACCATTGTGCCGCCGGCCCGGCCGGGATTGACCGGGATCACGGTGTAGCCGCGCTCGATGAGGTACTTCAGCACGAAGAAGCTCGGCCGCGCCTCGTTGTCGGAAGCGCCGACGAGCGCGATCGTCTTCGTCTGCTTGAGGATGGCGAGGATGGTGGCGTCAGGGTATTGATCGTGGTCCATGCTGTCAGAGTGGGGGGCATGGTCCGATTGTCAATCCCCTGACATCGACAGAAGCGATCATCCGTGACGCCGTCCATTGCCGGCTTCGGCCGCGACCCGTGGGGAGACCGAGTACCATGCCCGACACGATGCCCAACCCCACCGGCCTTGATGCCTACAAACCGGCGGACATCGCCCGCCGGATCGAGGAGGCCGGTGTCGCCAAGGCCGGGCAGGCGCTGGTGCCGCTCGCGACGCTCGGCGTCCTCGCCGGGGTGTTCATCGCCTTCGGTGCGGCGGCCTATACGGCGGCGATGGTGGGTACGGACCTCAGCTACGGTCCCGCGCGTCTGGTCGGCGGGCTGGTCTTCTGTCTCGGTCTGGTGCTGGTCATCGTCGGCGGGGCGGAACTGTTCACCGGCAACGCGCTGATCGTGATGGCGTTTGTCGATCGCAAGGTGTCGGCCGGTGCGCTGGCGCGCAATTGGGGTGTCACCTTCGTCACCAATTTCATCGGCGCGCTGGGCATGGTTGCCCTGATGGCCGCGACCGGACTTCTTGAGGGGCCGATGGGGGCGACGGCGGCCAGGATCGCCTCTGCCAAGGTTTCGCTCGGCCCGGTCGAGGCCTTCACGCGGGCGATCCTGTGCAATGCGCTGGTCTGCCTTGCCGTCTGGCTGACCTTTGCCGGCCATTCGGCGACCGACAGGATGCTGGCGATCCTGCTGCCGATCTCAGCCTTCGTGCTGATCGGCTTCGAGCATTCGATCGCCAACATGTATCTGATCCCGGCGGGCTGGATCGCTGGCGGCACGGTGACGCTGGCCGGATTTGCCCACAACATTGCCGTCGTCACGCTGGGCAACATCGTCGGCGGGGCAGGGGGCGTCGCGCTCAGCTACTGGCTGGCCTACCGCCGCCTCTGATCAGGCGTCGCGCCACTCGGGCGCACGCTTGTCGATCAGCGCGCCGATGCCTTCCTCTGCATCGCGGGCCAGCATGTTCCCGACCATGACCTCGGCGGCATAGGCATAGGCGGCATCCAGGTCCATCTCGCGTTGGGCGTGGAACGCCGCCTTGCCGATGCTCAGCGTCAGCGACGATTTCGACGCGATCTGTGCGGCCAGAGCCGTGGCCGCATCCAGCGCCGCGCCGGCCGGGACGACGCGGTTGACCAGCCCCATGCGATGGGCGTCCGCCGCCGGCACCATCTCGCCGAGCAGCAGCATCTCCAGCGCGTGCTTGGGGGCAACGTTCCGCGTCAGCGCGACCATCGGCGTCGAGCAGAACAGGCCGATATGCACCCCCGGCGTGCAGAATCGGGCGTGCTCGCCGGCGACAGCGAGATCGCAGGACGCCACGAGCTGGCAGCCGGCGGCGGTCGCCGTGCCCTCGATGGCGGCGATGACCGGCTTCGGACAGCGCACAATCGCCTTCATCATCGTCGCGCAGCGGCCCATGATGTCGGCGTAATAGGCGCGGCCGCGGTCCGGGTCGCTCCGGTGCGCGGTCATTTCCTTGAGGTCATGGCCGGCGGAGAACACCGGCCCGCTGGCGGCCAGCACCACGACGCGCACCGCCGCATCGGCGGCAATGAGTGTCAACGCATCGGTCAGGGCACCGATCAGCGCCTCGCTCAGCGCGTTGCGCGCCTGCGGGCGGTTGAGCGTCAGGGTGGCGATGCCGTTGCGGTCCTCCCGCAGGAGAACGTCTGTGCTCTGGACGGTCATGACGTCTGTGCTACCTCTGTGCCGGCAGTCCGATCAGCAATGAAAGCCACCGTACATGTCCGCCAGACCACCGCACAAGCCCGCGCTCACCCGTGATGAGATGACCGCCTTCCTCGAACAGGTTTTTCCCGAAGTGATGGCGCAGGGCACCAGCATGGTCGTCGAAGAGGTGGGCTACGGCACCTGCCGCATCAGGCTGAAGTTCCGGCCGGGTCAGCTGCGGCCGGGCGGCACCATCTCCGGTCCGACGATGATGATGCTGTCGGATTTCTCGGTCTATGTCGCAGTGCTGGCCGCGCTGGGCAAGGTGCCGCTGGCCGTGACGACCAGCCTCAACATCAATTTCCTCAAGAAGCCCGAGCCGCGCGACCTGATGGCCGATTGCCGCCTGTTCAAGATCGGCAAGCGGCTCTGCGTCGGCGAGGCGCGGCTCTATTCGGACGGCGAGGAGGATCTCGTCGCCCATGCCACAGCGACCTATTCCGTGCCGCCAGACCGGGGCGGGCCGACCGAAGGACTGTCGCCGGCGCCGTGAACACGTGCCTCCCCCCTTGCCAGTTGTCAGACATCCGATAATCTAGAGGTCCAAGCGCGCCGGACACCGGTTCAGCGGCGCTGCCGACGATCACAAGAAACCTCTGGAGGAGACGACGATGACCAAGATGAACAGGCGCACCATTCTGTCCGGCATGGCCGCGGCAGGCGCGGGGCTGGCAATGCCCGGCATCGTTTCGGCGCAGGGCAAGTATCCGGCCCGTCCCGTGCAGGTCGTGGTGCCGTGGGGTGCCGGCGGCGGTACGGACGCGACCGCCCGCATCATCGCGGCGCTGCTGGAAAAAGACCTTGGCCAGCCGTTCAACGTCGTCAACCGCACCGGCGGTTCGGGCGTTGTCGGCCATTCGGCGATCGCCACCGCCCCGGCGGACGGCTACACGATCGGCATGATCACGGTGGAAATCACCATGATGCACCATCAGGGCCTGACCGATCTCAACCCGATGAGCTACACGCCGCTGGCGCTGCTCAACATCGATCCGCCGGGCGTGCAGGTGAATGCCTCCTCGCCGTACAAGACGATCAAGGATCTGGCGGATGCGATCAAGGCGGCCCCGGCCGGCAAGTTCAAGGCTTCGGGGACCGGGCAGGGCGGCATCTGGCATCTGGCGCTGGTCGGCTGGCTGACCGCGATGGGCCTGAAGCCCGATCATGTGCCGTGGGTGCCCTCCAACGGCGCAGCGCCGGCGATGCAGGACCTCGCTGCCGGCGGCATCGACATCGTGACCTGCTCGGTGCCGGAAGCCAAAGCGATGATCGACGCCGGCAAGGCGCGCAGCCTTGCCATCATGGCGCCCGAGCGCAACCCGCTGTTCCCGACCACGCCGACGCTCAACGAGATGCTGGGCATCAAGTATTCGGTCGGCGCCTGGCGCGGCATCGCAGCGCCCAAGGGCCTGCCGGCGGATATCGCCACCGCTCTGACGGCGGCGCTGAAGAAGGCCTATGACTCCAAGGAATACAAGGACTTCATGTCCTCCCGCGGCTTCGGCGTCACCTGGGGCGATGCGGGGCAGTTCGCCTCGTTCATGGCCGAGGGCGACAAGGCCATGGCGAATGCGATGAAGTCGGCCGGTCTCGCCAAGAAGGCCTGACGGATCGATCCGAGCAATGACGCGCGGCGCCCCCGGTGCCGCGCGTCTTTTTCTCCCTGCGACTGACAAGGATTGCGCCATGCGCCTCAGCGATACGCTTCTGGCTCTGCTGTTCATCGCGGTAGCCGGCGTCATGATCGGGCTGACGACCACTTTCCCGGCCTTTCCCGGCCAGAAGTACGGACCCGATCTGTTTCCGCGCATCCTTGGCACCGGCATCATCATCTGTTCCCTGCTGATCCTGCTCAAGGATCGTCGCGCGCCGATCTCCGACCGGCTGCCGGCCCTTTCGCTCGATCCGGCGCTGCGCGGCAAGCGGCAGTTGATCTCGTTCCTGCTCGTGCCCGGCAGCATCCTGTTCTACATTTTCGTGGCCGACTGGCTCGGCTTTGTCCCGACCGCGTTCATCATCCTGTCCGGCCTGATGCTGTGGTTCGGCGTCAAGGTCTGGCGCGCGCTGCTGATCGCGGTGCTGATGACCGGACTGATCCATTGGTTTTTCGGCTCGATGATGCGGGTGCCGCTGGCGCGCGGGCTGTTCATGCAAATGATTTACGGAGGCTGAGCCATGGCTGCGATTTCGGCCGCATTCGGTCTCGTATTCGATCCCGTCGTGCTGATGACGATCGTGTTTTCGGCGATGTTCGGGCTGTTCGTCGGGGCCATGCCGGGCCTGACGGCGACCATGGCGACGGCGCTGCTGGTGCCGGTGACGTTCTTCATGGCGCCGGTCCCTGCGCTGGGGGCCATCGTCACCGCGACCAGCATGGCAATTTTCGCCGGCGACATTCCCGCTGCGATGCTGAGAATGCCGGGCACGCCGGCCTCCGCCGCCTATGCCGACGAGAGTTTTGCCATGGCCAAGAAGGGCCAGCTTGAACTCGCGCTCGGCGCCAATCTCGTGTTTTCGGTGGTCGGCGGGCTGATCGGCGTCGGTTTTCTCATCGCCGCCGCGCCGATGCTGGCCGAGATTGCCATCAACTTCTCGTCGTTTGAATATTTCTGGCTCGCCTGCCTCGGCCTGATGTGCGCCGTGATGATCGGCACCGGCGATCCGGTCAAAGGATTCCTGTCGCTGCTGGTCGGCCTTGCCGTCGGCTGCATCGGCATCGATCCTGCGGCAGGCTTTCCGCGCTTCACCTTCAAGAATGTCGACCTGATGAGCGGCATCAATTTCATTCCGACGATGATCGGCGTGTTTGCGATTTCCGAGCTGATGCGCGGCGCGGTGACCGCCGATCAGGCCGGCAAGATGGTGCAGGAGAAGGTCGGCGCGCTGTTCCGCGGCATCGGCGATGTGACCCGCCGGTACTGGAAGAATGTCATCCGCGGCTCGCTGCTCGGCATGGCGATCGGCGCGCTGCCGGGGGCAGGGGCCGATATTGCGGCCTGGGTGTCCTATGCGCTGTCCAAGAAACTGTCGAAGGAGCCGGAAAAATTCGGCACCGGCCACATCGAGGGCATCGTCGATTCCACTTCCGCCAACAACGCGGCGGTCGGCGGGGCATGGATTCCGGCGCTCGTGTTCGGCATTCCGGGCGATTCCATCACAGCCATCGTCATCGGCGTCCTGTACATGAAGGGCATGAACCCCGGTCCGACGGTGTTCCTGCAGAACCCGCAGTTCATCTACGCCGTGTTCATCATCTTCATCCTGGCCAACCTGCTGATGCTGCCGCTCGGCTATGCGGCGATCCGCGGCGCGCGCCAGATCCTGTCGGTGCCGAAGAACATCCTGCTGCCGGTCATCCTGATGTTCTGCATCGTCGGCTCGTTTGCGATGACCAACAGCCCCTACGGCATTGTCCTGATGCTGATTTTCGGGGTGTTCGGCTGGTTTCTGGAAGAGCACGGCATTCCCGTCGCTCCGCTGATCCTCGGGCTGGTGCTGGGCGAAATGCTGGAAATGAACTTCATGACCTCGATGATCAAGGCGGACGGCTCGTTCCTTGCGTTCTTTTCCCGCCCGATCGCCGGCACGCTCGGGGTGCTCAATATCATCATCTGGGGCGTGTTGTTGTGGCGGGCCTTCAGCGGGCGGCGCGGCACGATGGCGGTCCTTGAGCAGGTAAAATAATACCACATCAAACAAGCCATTGAAAAGTAATGGAAACGCAGCGCGCTATGCGTTTTCGATGCTCTTGACGGCGCGAAAACAATCGCTTAGAGCATCACCAACCAAAGCGGCGGGTTTCCGCCGCTTTGTCGTTGTTCGTTTCTGCCCAAACCGGGGATATCCATGAAGACCTATTCGGCCAAGACCGCCGAGGTCGAGAAGAAATGGCTGCTGATCGACGCGAAAGGTCTCGTCGTCGGCCGCCTTGCCTCGATCATCGCCATGCGGCTGCGCGGCAAGCACAAGCCCACCTTCACGCCTCATATCGATTGCGGTGACAACATCATCGTCATCAACGCCGAGAAGGTGGTGCTGACCGGCCGCAAGCGCGACCAGAAGGTGTACTACCATCACACCGGCTACATCGGCGGCATCAAGGAGCGGTCGGCCAAGTTCATTCTCGAAGGTCGCTTCCCGGAGCGGATCGTCGAGAAGGCGGTCGAGCGCATGCTGCCGCGTGGCCCGCTGGCCCGCCAGCAGCTGTC